>JAKAMV010000657.1 GCA_021812735.1 Chloroflexota bacterium
CCGTCGGGCGAGATCGTCATGCACTTGTCGTCATGACGGCCCCCCTCGATCAACGTTTCCTTCATGTGGACCCCGCGGTGGGTGCGTGGGTCGGGCCGGCCTCCCAGGTCGTGGGATCGAGCAGGCGCGCCCCCGTCCCTGCAACGTCCCTGACGTTGCGGGTCACGAGCACGAGGTCGTGGACGAGCGCGGTCGCGGCGAGAAGCCCATCCACCGCAGGCACCGGGTTCGGAACGTTCATCCGGCCCCATCGCTCGGCCACGGCCGCATCCACCGGGAGCACCCGCTCCGCGAAGCCGTCCACGATCCGAGCCAGCCAATGCTCGATCGCGAGGGCGGCCGGGACGTCGCGGCGGCGCAGCGTCTCGATCCCCCGCCGGATCTCGCCGAGGACGAGGACGCTCGTGTAGAGGTCGCCTGCCACCGTCGAGGCGTACCAGGCCCGGACGCGGGCATCAGCCCGCTCGCCTTTGCGCAGCTCCCCGAGGACGTTCGTGTCGAGGAGCCAGCTCACGGCACGTCGCGCGGCAGGTCGCGCTCGAACAGGAAGTCCTCGTCCCGCCCGACGTCCGGCATCGAACCCAACAACGCTTTGAACGCCTCCGCGCTCGACTCGTCAGTCAGCGCCGCCCGGAGGATCTCGCGGTGCTCGGCCTCGGCGGATCGGCCGTGACGGGCGGCCCGGCGCTTGAGAGCAAGGACGACCTGGGGGTCCACGTTACGAACGACGAGTTGGCTCACGACGTCACCTCTGCTATCAATGATAGCGTACCCGAGGAGCGTCTCGCCGCGTATGGGCGACGCGCGCGACGAGTGGACGTCGGGGCTGGCGAACGGTCCTCAGCGCTGCTGACTGCAGCGGGTCCCGACCTACTGCCACAGATCCCCCCGCGCTGAGATCCCACGTTCAGTAGCACCAGGGGAGAGGTGGAGCGGGAGACGGGATTCGAACCCGCGACATTCTGCTTGGGAAGCAGACACTCTGCCAGCTGAGTTACTCCCGCTCGGGAGACGACGGCGAGCCGTGCCGCGAGAATCTACCATCAGTTCGGCGTGGCGGACGAAGAGACTGGACGGCCCGCACAACCAGCCCTGTCGCGGCGTGCGGGAGTCTCGATCGACCTCATCTTCCCCCGAGGTCAATGGCCTGCACTTGGCTCCATCAATGTGCTGCCACTGGGTCCTTGATCGGAGCGATGGCCATGTCGTCGCCGAACGGTGGAAAGGCCGCGGCCCACATTCTCGCCTCGGCGGCCCAATCCCCACCAGGGTCCGCTCGGAGGAACATCCGTCCCCGTCGCAGCACGCGAGCCGGCACGCGTCCGAGATGGGCCATCCGGTCATCCAGAGCTACGAGCCCGACGAGGACCTGTCTGGGCTGACGTGGCATGCCGGCGGACAGCCGACCGCGAGGAGCACCGCTTGCGCTACGACTTCGTGATCATCGGCGCCGGCCCGGCATGCGAGGCGGCCGCCTACCTCGCCCGCTCGCGACGCGGCGGGCGTCGCGACCGGCGCCGCCGCGTGGGCGGCAGCGCGGGCGGTGCCCGCTCCGGACGCCGCCCGCGAACCGAAAGACCTACTTCGCGAGTCCCTTGGCCTGGAGCCAGGCCTTCGCGACCACCGCGATGTCCTTGTTGTCGACGGAGACCTGCTTGCCGAGGTCGGTGAGCGTGGGCGTGTCCATCGCCGCGGAGACCGCGTTCAGGATCCCCTCGAACCCGGCCTTGTCGGCCAGCTTCGCCAGCAGGTCGTCCCGCACCAGGGGGGCGATGTTGTCGGCCGGCTGGGTCTGCTTGTCATCGGCGAGGACGACCCACCCGTTCACCGCGATGTCGGGCTGCGTCGAGCAGAGCTCGCCGACATCGATGGTCTTCCCCTTGAGGGCCTGCACCATCGGCGTGTCGCACGCCGCGAGCTTGAGGGCGTTGCTGACGTCGATGCCGTAGGCGGTCTTGAGGGCCTCGGCGCACACGGGATTGGTCTCGCAGTCGGTGGCCACGCCGAACTTGAGCTGGCCCTGGACCGCCGTGAGGTCGCTCATCTTCGTGAGATTGAACTGGTCCGCCGTCTCCTTGCGGACGACGAAGGCGTTCTGGTCGGCGGCCGAGGAGTAGTCCAGCACGGTGATCCCGCCGCCCTTCGTGGCGAGTACGGCCTGCAGCGCCTTCTGGTTGGCCGCCGGGTCACCGGTCTGCTTGCCGGGCTCGTAGAACGCGAGCCCGCTCCCGATGTACTCGGGCTTCAGGTCGATCTGGCCACTCTCGAGGGCCGGGGCGGACACCTTGCGGGCGCCCATCCCGATGCCGGTCCGGTCGACCTTGTAGCCGGCCGCCTCGAGGGCCTGGCCGTAGATCTCGGCCATCAGCTTGGCCTCGTAGAAGCCGTCGCTGCCGATCTTGATCGTCGGGTCGCTCGCGCTCGCGCCGCCGGGCGACGATCCCGGGGACGCCGGAGCGTTCGTGCCGCCCCCTCCCGTCGTGCAGGCGCCGACCAGCACCAGCAGCGACGCGCCGAGGACGAGCGTGCGGGTGATCCGCATTGGGTCCTCTCCCCTTCCTTGCGCCCGGGCAGGGGCGCCCGGGGGTCCGGCAACTCTACCAGCGGGCCAGCGAAAAGCCGCTGGAGGGCTCCCGACCCGGATGGCTCAGCCGGCGCCGGCTCGATCCGCGTCGGGCAGTTGCGGCTCCGTGGGTCCGGCGGAGCCGGCCGGACCCCGCGACCTCGTCGAACGCGCGGAAGCCAGCCGCTGGAGGCCCGCGAACCCGCCCTCGGAGACCATCGCGAGCGCGCCCACGAGCACGACGCCGCCGAACAGCATGCCGTCGTCGTTCTGGGCGATGCCGTCCACGATGTACCGGCCCAGGCCGCCCAGGCCGAAGATCGCGCCGAGCGTGACGGTCGCGATCACCATCACCGTCGCCGACCGCACGCCCCCGAGGATCACCGGCAGGGCGAGCGGCACCTCGACCCGGCGGAGCACCTGTCCCTCGGTGAGGCCCATCCCGCGTGCGGCCTCCAGGATCTCGGCATCGACGCCGCGGATCCCCGCGTCGGCGTTGAGGAGCACCGGCGGGATCGCGAGGACGACCATGGCGACCAGGGTCGGGTAGAGGCTGAAGCCGTTGACCGGGTCGAGCGCCTGGGTGATCGGCAGGAGGAGACCGATCAACGCGAGGGTCGGCACGGCCCGTCCCACGTTGGCGATGCCGATCGCCGCCCCCGTCCAGCGACGAGTGTGCCCGACGTAGGCGCCGGCCGGCAGCGCGATCGCGAGCGCGAAGAGCAGCGCGGCAACCGAGATCGCGATGTGCTCCTCGAGGCGTGTCGGGATCCCGTTCGGGCCCGTCCAGTCGGCGGGGTTCGTGAGCCACGCCGCGGTCTCCTCGACGATCGTCATCCCGCGGCCGCCCCGTCGGCCCGGTGCCGTGCCCAGGGGGTCAGGCGGCCCTGGAGCCCCACGAAGAGGCGATCGAGCGCCAGCGCCAGGAGGATCGTCGGGACGGCCCCGGCGTAGATCTCCGTCGCGAAGCCCCGCTGCGCGCCCTCGTAGATGAAGAACCCCAGGCCCCCGAACGCGTCGCCGAGCAGCGCCGTGATGGTGACCAGCCCGATCGTCGAGACCGTGGCGATCCGGACCCCGGCCACGATCAGCGGGACGGCGAGGGGCAGCTCGACCCGCAGGAGCCTCGCGCGGCCGACGTAGCCCACGGCGTCGGCGGCTTCCCGCACGTCGGGCGCGACGCTGTCGAGACCCGCCACCACGTTGCGCAGCAGGATCACCAGCGTGTACAGCACGAGCGGGATCTCCGCCGTCAGCAGGCTCAGTCCCACGATCGGGACGAGCGCCGCGAACATGGCGAGGCTGGGGATCACGTACACGAGCCCCGCGAACAGGGAGAACGGCGGATACAGGCTCCGCCGGCGGGTCGCGACCAGGCCGAGCGCGAGCGAGATCGCCAGCCCGACGGACACCGCGATCGCCGTGAAGTAGAGGTGCTGGCCGGTCCGGAAGGCCAGGGCCGGCACGTGGTCGGCCAGCCACCCCCAGTCGATCACGGGTCAGGCACCTGCCGCGGCCGCGGGGGCCGCCGGCAGGTCGCGGCCGCCATCGGTGCGGAACCAGTCGGCCACCATGTCGACGGTCACGATGCCCCGGAGACGTCGGTCCCGGTCGACGAGCACGCCTGCCTGGACGTCCGCGTCGAGGAGCATCGACAGGGCGTCCTTGAGCGTCGTGCGTCGGTCGAACAGCGGTGAGGCCGGGGGCGCGGGAGCCGCCGCCAGCGAGCCCTCGGCCGGCATCGAGCCCGGGTCGAGCCAGGCGATCGGCCGCCCCTGGTCGTCGACGAGCAGCAGGTGCGGGAATGGATCGGCCAGGGCGCGGGCGCGCGCCGGCCCGGACGGGTCGCCCGGGTGCGCGGTGGTCACCGGTCGGATGGGGAGGTCTCCGACCCGGGCGAGGGACAGGCGCTTGAGCCCCCGATCGGTCCCCACGAACCGGGCGACGAAGCTCGACGCCGGCCGGGCGAGGATCTCCGCGGGCGGACCGTACTGCAGGAGGCGGCCCCCGATCGCCATCACGGCGACGACGTCGCCCATCTTGATCGCCTCGTCGATGTCGTGGGTCACGAAGAGGATCGTCTTGGCGAGCGCATCCTGGAGCCGGAGGAGCTCGTTCTGGAGCCGTTCGCGCACGATCGGATCCACCGCGCCGAACGGCTCGTCCATCAGCAGGATCGGCGGGTCGGCCGCCAGCGCCCTGGCCACCCCGATCCGCTGACGCTCGCCTCCCGACAGCTGTGCCGGGTAGCGGTCGCGGTAGACGGCCGGGTCGAGGCCGACCAGCGCCAGCAGCTCCGCCGCCCGCTCCCGGCGGCGGGACGCCGGCCATCCGAGGAGGCGAGGGACGGTCGCCACGTTCTCGCCGATGGTCTGGTGCGGGAACAGCCCCGCCTGCTGGATCACGTAGCCGATGCCGCGCCGAAGCTCCACCAGGTCCCGCGCGGCCACGTCCACCCCGTCGATGAGGACGCGGCCGCGCGTCGGCTCGACGAGCCGGTTGACCATCTTGAGCGACGTCGTCTTGCCGCAGCCGGACGGCCCGACGAGGACGCAGATGCGGCCGGCGGGGACCACGAGGGACAGGTCCTCCACCGCAGCGGGTGCCCCTGGGATGGCAGACCGGTCGTACTGCTTGGTGGCGTGGTCGAACTCGACGGTGGCGGCCCGGTGGTCGGGCATCGGCGAGGCGGCTCCGTGCGGCGGTGTCAGCGGACCATACCCGAAGCGGCCCGCGCACGACGAAGCCGGGTCCGGTGGGCGGGCTCCACCGCGAGACTCCGTGTCATCATCGGTCCCTCACGAGGGGCCACATCAGTCGTGTGGCCACCGGCGGCGCGCCGGCGTGGACGCCCTGCGCCCGGCCCTGGGTCCTGGGCCCTTGGCGCAGGGCCGACGCGCCGCTAGAGGCGCTCTCCCGCCCTCACGGGGATCGCGAGGCGGTTCGCCGGCGGCGCGAGCGGGCAGCTCCACCTCGGGTCGTACGCGCAGGAGGGGTGATACGCGTAGTTGAAGTCAAGCACGAGGCGGTCGCCCGAACCGCCGAGATCCGCGCCCTTGATCGTATCGAGCAGGTAGCGGCCCGCCCCGTACGTCTCGGAACCGGACGTCGCATCACGGAACGGGAGGAAGACGCCGCCACCGTAGACGGCGATCCAGTACACCTCCAGGTCACCGATGGGCAGCCGCACGCGACCGATCCGATCGAGCCGGTAGGCGTCGCCCGACAGGCTCGTCGCCGTGACCGGCTCCGCGGGCAGCGTCTCGACGTCCGCCTCGAACCGCATCGCCGGGTCGTACGGCCAGTACT
>JAKAMV010000658.1 GCA_021812735.1 Chloroflexota bacterium
TGGACGACGATCTTGGGGCGGCCGGTGATGTGCCGGGCGAGCCGGATGGTGAACCGGTTGGCGTCGGTGGCGGTGAGCGTGAACTGCCAGAAGCAGGGGCCGAACCGGCGGCGGAGCTCGTCGCCCGCGGCGATCGCGTCCTCGGTGGGAAGCATGTGGGTGATGCCCCGCCGCAACTGCGCCTCCACGGCGCGAAGGGTTGCCTCCGGTCCATGGCCGGCCATCGCGCCCGTGTCGCCGAGGCAGAGGTCCACATAGTCGTGCCCGTCGACGTCGCGGAAGTGCGCGCCCGAGGCCGAATCCACGAACAGCGGGAAGGGGCCGGCCCACTTGACCATCCAGTTCATCGGCACGCCGTCGAGGAGGGAGCTCTGGGCCTGCTCGAACAGCGCCCGAGAGCGGGGATTCGCGCGCTCGAAGGCCGCGAGCTCGGTCGCCATGAGGCGTTCGAGGCGAGCGCGGTCGAGGGTGCGGTCGGCGGTCATGGGGCTCCTTCCCGAGGTTGAGGCGCCGTGCAGCGCGAGGCACGGCAGCGATTGTCGGGGTGCCCCGATGGGGCAGGCAAACCCGTCGCGCAGGGCGGGCAGGCTGCCCGGGGCGGCGGCAGGCGCAGTCGGCGCCGACCGCCGGAAGCGAGCGGGCCGACCGCACGTGGGGTCGGCCGCGGACTCGGGGTGTGGTGGGGCGGGCCCGATGCCCGCCGATGGTCAGTTCAGGCGGCGCGTGTAGCCGCAGATCTCGCAGTGCGCGGTGCCGGCCATCTCGTCGATCACGAGGAAGCTCGTGCAGCCGTTGGTCGCGCAGTACAGCCGGTTGGCGTGCGCGGCCCGACGGCGCATCCGGCGCATCGAGGACGCGCGAGACGCCACGGCATTCGTGGAAGCGCGGGAGAGCATGTGACGGGTTGTTCCTTTCCGGGCCCCGTCGGGTCTTGGACGGGGTGCCCTGCCGCTCCAACGGCCGTGGCATTCGGAGGCCGGAGCAGCGTTCTTGGGCCCGGGTGCGGCGGCAAAGGTCGCGATGTTGGCGAAGGCCTGGCGGCCGCAAATCCATCGGGCGATATCGGTCAGCATGCTGTGGGGAGCGGTTCCTGTCAAATGCCCCATTGGGACTACCCGCTATTGACGGTGGAGAATCACGCCCGATTCGGCCGCCGGCACGCCTGTCAATCAGGGTCTCAACCTGTCCGTCATTGACGGTGGAGAACCCATCCCCGCCGAGGGCCGTTCCCAGACCGGTCACCTGCGGCGGCGAGCGACGAACAGGGCGATGAAGGTGACGAACAAGGTCACGAACACCGCGACCAGAGCGCCAATCGGCATCGGTTCAGCCTCGTTCCTGCGCCTCCCGGCGCTCGCCACGACCCGCGGCAGTCTCGTCCTCTGGCTCCCGCACGTCAACGAGTTCCGGCTAAGGGGGGAAGGCCGGACAGGCCGTTGGTCCTGCCCGTTGCCGACAGCTGCTGACTCAACCTAGGGTGCGGGGAGGCGTTGACGATAGCGGGCGACCTCACGCGCGTGGACGACCGGCCGCTTGCCGCGGAGACAGAACCAGCGCAAGGTGGGCCGAACCCGTGAGCGACCGGCCGATCCAGACGCCGGGTCATGGCCGGTATGCGCGAGCAGGAGGGTATTCGTTGGACGAGGGCCCGTTCTTCCACGGCACGAAGGCCGACCTGCGTGTGGGCGACCTCCTGACCGCCGGCTTCCGCTCGAACTTCCGGCCCGAGGTCGTGATGAACCACGTCTACTTCACCGCCCTGCGGGACGGCGCGGGGCTCGCCGCTGAACTCGCGCCAGGCGACGGCGCGCCGCGCGTCTATGTCGTCGAGCCGACCGGGCCCTTCGAGGACGACCCCAACGTGACCGACAAGAGGTTTCCGGGCAACCCGACCCGGTCCTACCGCAGTCGGGAACCCCTCCGGATCGTCGGGGAGGTGACCGACTGGACGCGACTGACTCCCGAGGCGCTGCAGGCCTGGCGCGACCGCTTCGCGGCGATCCCGGCCGACGAGCGGGGCGAGATCATCAACTGACCTGTCGGCGCCGCCCGGGCGCCCGGGCGGACGACGCAGCCCTCGACGCCCATGCCGCGTGGCGGCTGTCTGGGGCGCTAGGCCTCGGGTGGGTACCCGGTGATCCGCCGGATCTCGCGGTACAGCGGCCGCAGCTGATCGTAGAGTCGCAGGTACACGGCTCGGTACAGCTGGTCGTAGACCGCGTGGGCGGCCGGGTCGGGGTCGCGCGTCTCGACCGTCCGCGTCATGGCCGCGACCGCTGCCTCGAACGACGGGTGGATTCCCAGGCCCACGGCCGCGTCGATCGCGGCCCCGAGGCCGCTGGTCTCGTGGGTGTGGGGCCGCCTCGCCGGCAGCCCGAACACGTCCGCGACCAGCTGGACCGCGGCGGGGCTCTGGCTGCCCCCGCCTGACACGTGGATCTCGGTGATCGGCACCTTCGTCAATCGCCCGGTCCGCTCCATGCCCTCGCGGAGCGCGTAGGCGAGCCCCTCGAGGATCGCCCGGTAGAGGTGCGCTCGCGTGTGGACGTCGCCCCAGCCGATGACGGCGCCCTTCGCCTCGGGGCCGGGGTCGCGGATGCCCGGCGACCAGAAGGGCTGGAGGACGAGGCCCATCGACCCCGCCGGCGTGGCCGCGACCAGCTCGTCGAACAGCGACTCGGCCGGCACGCCGAGCTCCCGTGCGCGGGCGACCTCCGGCCCGCCGAACTCGCGCCTGAACCACTCGATCATCCAGTAGCCGCGGTAGATGTTGACCTCCAGGCTGTAGGCCCCTGGCACAGCGGCGGGGTAGGCGGGCACGAGCGGGACGACCTCGATGTACCGGCGCGACGTCGTGTTGAAGGACGCCGTGGTCCCGAGGGAGATCGCGCCCACGCCGGGGTCCACCGCCCCCGACCCCAGCACCTCGCAGGCCTTGTCGCCCGCCGCGGCGATCAGCGTCAGGCCGGCTGGGATGCCCGTCGCCTCGGAGGCCTCCCTGGTGATCTCGCCGAGCGTGCCGCCCGGCTCCACCAGCGCCGGCATCCACTCGCGATGCAGCCCCAGCGCGTCCCATCGCCAGTCGGCCGGCGCGCGCCAGGCCAGCGCCCGCGAGTCGAACGGGACGTAGCCGACCTGCGCGGCCGTGGAGTCGGCGAACGATCCCGTGAGGCGGTGGACCAGCCAGCCGGAGAGGTACAGGAAATGGCGAATGCCCGCCCAGACCTCAGGCTCGCGCCTGGACAGGAGGTTGCCCTCGGCATCGGCGCGGATGGCGGCAACCGCACCGGAGATCCGCATGGCCCGGAGCGCCACGCCCAGGGCGCCGCCGATCGGAGGCAGGCCCTCCGCCCGGCAGCGGTCGAGCCAGACGATCGCCCGCCGCAGCGGCCTGCCGTCCTCGTCGGTGACCACGACGGTGCTCCGCTGCGTGGTCAGGGCGACGCCCGCCAGCATGTCGGGCCGGGCCGGGGTTTCGCTCCACAGCTGTCGGCACGCCTCGCCGACCGCTCGCCAGTACAGCTCCGGGTCCTGCTCGGCGCACCCGGGCGGGCCCGGGACGTACGGCTCGACCGGGACCCTGGCGATGGCGACCACGTTGCCGGCGGGGTCGAACACCATCGCCCGCACGCTCTGCGTGCCGACGTCGATGGCCAGAAGGCGGTCGGCCGCGCTCACCGCGGCCGGTCGAGCAGGACGCCGGGGTTCATCAGGCCCTCGGGGTCGAACGTGCGCGCGACCGCCTCGAGGGCCGCCATCCCGAGCGGCCCCTTCTCGCGGGCGAGGTACGGCGCGTGGTCGACGCCCACGCCGTGGTGGTGGCTGATCGTGGCGCCCTCGGCCGCGATCGCCTCGCTCGCCGCCGTCTTGAGGGCCCGCCACCGTGCGAGCGTCTCGTCCGGGTCCTCGGCCAGCCGGAAGATGTAGGTCACGTACAGGCTCGAGCCCGACGGGTACAGGTGCGACAGGTGGGTGAACACGTGGACCCGCTCGCCCCACGGCGCGAGCGACGCCTCGAGCGCCGCCTCGATACGGGCGAGCAGGCCCGGCACTCGCGTCCAGTCAGTGGCGGTCTCGAGCGTGTCGGACGCATACCCGGCCGACCACAGCGCATTCCGCAGATAGGGCGAGCGGAAGCGCGTGCGCGACCATGCCTCCGCGAGGACGGGCAGCCGCAGCCCGCCGTGAGAACCCAGAATGGCCTTCGCCTCCGCGATGGCGGCCCGCGCGGTGCGCCGTCGCCCGGCCACGCCGGTGAGCACGAGCACCCAGTCGGCCGGTCGGCGCCTGGCACGCACGTAGGCGCTCAGGGCGCGCGTCTGGGCGGGCTTGTCGGCGAACGCGAGCAGCGTGCGGGTCTCGGCGACCGTGGACAGGCGGAGGAGCGACAGGCCGGGCCGCGCCTGCACGAGCTGGCGCACCGCCTCGAGCCCCTCTGGCCACGAGGGCAGCGCCCAGGCGTCCATCCTCTCGAGCTCGGCGTGGGGTGTTGCGCGGAGCACCGCCTCGACGAGGAAGCCGAGGCGCCCCTCGGAGCCGAGCACCAGCTGGCGGAGGTCCGGACCGGCAGCGGATGCCGGGTGGGCCGGCATCACCAGGGTGCCCGCGGGTGCCTCCAGCGTGCCGCCGGCGAACAACTGCTCGATCCGCCCGCTGCCCAGGCTCTTGAGGCCGGATCCGCGGGCGGCCACCCAGCCGCCGACGGTCGCCAGCTCCCAGCTCTGCGGCTCGTGGCCGACGACGAGGCCGTGGCCCGCCAGGAGCGTGGCGAGGGCGGGGCCCGTCGTCCCGGCCAGCACCGTGACCAGGCCGCTGCGCTCGTCCACGCTTCGCACGCCGACGAGCGCGCCCAGATCGACCGTGATCAGCGGGTCCGGTCCCGGGCGGGCGCTCACGCCACCGACGACGCTGGTGCCGCCGCCCCACGGGATCAGCCGGGCGCCGACGGCTCCTGCATGGTCGATGAGCGCGCGGACGTCGGCCGCCGCGGCCGGGCGGGCCACCGCGTCGGGCACGGCGTCGAGGCGCCCGTACCGCAGCGACGCGAGGTCGGGGAGCGACTGGCCGCGCGCACGCCGGACGCGCGTCTCGGGGTCCGTGGTCAGGCGCAGCGCGTCGACCGGCTCGAGGCGCGGGGAGGGCACGGCGGCAACCACCTCGGCCAGCGAGGCGTCCCGCGGGCGGGATCCCGGGCCGACGCGGGCGTCAAGCAGGCGCCGACCCCCCGCCGCGATGGTCGTCGCGTCGCCCTCCTCGCCCCAGCCGTTCCAGCTCCGCATGCGCTCATCGTGCCACTCGCGACACGGCGGCGTGGGCGCCGAGTGCCGCCCGCCCCCGGCTCGGCTGCCCGCCGGCACCCCGCCCAGCGCCCCCGGCTCGCCCTTCCCGGGTCAGACCGCTAGCCCCCGGCTCGGCTGCCCGCCGGCACCCCGCCCGCCGCGGCACAGACCGCTCGCGCGTCGCGGTGGTTCCGCGAGCGCGGAATGACCCGGACGCGGGGCTCGGGGGGAGCCACGTGGGCGTGGGCGCGCCCTCCGCGGGGCAGGACCGCCTCAGACCGGCGGCCAGGGGAGGGCCGGGCGGTTCGGGTCCGGCTGGGGGAACCGGCCAGAGGCCAGGAGCCGGTCGATCCGGCGGGCGGTCGCGCGCACCTCGATGGGATCGAGCAGCCCCCCGAGTGAGGCCCCCAGGTCGCCATCGACCCCGGCCCGGAGCGTTCGCAGCACCTGGAACTCGTCGTCGGCGAGCGGCTGGCCGCGCCACGCCCAGAGCACGGTGCGAAGCTTCGGCACCGCGGAGAACGTGACGCCATGGTCCACGCCGTAGACGTGGCCCCCGGGCAC
>JAKAMV010000659.1 GCA_021812735.1 Chloroflexota bacterium
GGCTCGTCGGGGGCGCCCTCGTACATGATCCCGGTGGTCGCATTGGCCAGCGGGCCGTAGACGATGTAGGAGTGCCCGGTGACCCAGCCGATGTCCGCGGCGCACCAGTAGACGTCGTCGGGCTTGATGTCGAACACGGCCCAGTGGGTGAACATCGCGCCCAGCAGGTAGCCGGCGGTGGTGTGCAGGATGCCCTTGGGCTTGGCGGTCGTGCCCGAGGTGTACAGCAGGTACAGCATGTGCTCGCTGTCCACCGGGATGGGCGCGCAGACGTCGGACTGGCGGTCCACGATGTCGTGCCACCAGATATCGCGCCGCGGGACCATGTGGACGCCGTCGCCGAACCGGTCCACGACGAGGACGTGCTCGATCGTCAGGGAGCTCGCCACCGCCTCGTCGGCGTGGTGCTTGAGGCCCACCTTCTTGCCGCGCCGCCAGCCGCCGTCGGCGGTGATGAGGACCTTCGCGCCGCTGTCGTTGATGCGGTCCGCGAGCGCCTCGGCCGAGAAGCCGCCGAACACCACCGTGTGCGGGGCGCCGATCCGGGCGCAGGCGAGCATGGCGATGGGCAGCTCGGGGATCATGGGCATGTAGATGGCGACGCGGTCGCCCTTGCGCACACCCAGCTCGAGCAGCGCGTTGGCCGCCCTGGAGGTCTCGCGCATCAGGTCCGCGTAGGTGACCGTGCGCGTGTCGCCCGGCTCGCCGATCCAGTGGTACGCCACCTTCTCGCCGAGCCCCCGCTCGACATGCCGATCCACGCAGTTGTACGCGATGTTCAGCTCGCCACCGACGAACCACTCGGCGAAGGGCAGCTCCCACCGGAGCGTCTCGCCGAACGGCGTGAACCAGGAGATCCGCTCCTGGGCCTGCCGTCGCCAGAAGCCGACATAGTCGGCGGACGCCTCGTCATAGAGCGCAGCCGTCGCGTTGGCCTGGGCGGTGAACGCCGGGGCCGGCGGGAACGACCGGCTCTCAACGAAGAGGTTCTCGATCTCCGGCCCGTCATGGGCCTGGGGCGCATCGCTCACGGAACCCTCCGGCTGTGCACTGGTGCTGGCCATTCTACGCGCGCGGCAGGGGAAGCCTGCGGACCGGCTCGGCCCGCGCGGCGCTCCACCGGTTCAGTCGGAGTCAGCGGACAGGTCGTCCTCGGACGGCCCGGCCTGGTCGGCCGTCGGCACGCCCGAGGGAGCCAGGACCACTCGCTGCGGGCGCGGGATCTCGATCCCGTTGGCCGCGAAGGCCGCCAGCAGCCGCTTGCGGAGCTCGCCGCCGGATGCCCACTGCTCGGACGCGCGGACGAGGCCGAGGATCTTGATGGTCACGCCGTAGTCGCCCAGTGCGGAGATCCGCTCCACGTGCGGCGCCTCCAGCACCCGCCGCCGCCAGGCGGGGTCGGCGGCCATGTCGCGCCCGACGCCGTTGATGACCTCGGTAGCCCGCTCCATGTCGGTCCCGTAGGCCACCGTCACGTCCTGGTTGATCCGCGCCCAGGTCCGCGTGCTGTTCGACGCCACGGTGATCTGCCCGTTGGGGACCGTGTGGACCACACCGTCGAGGTCGCGCAGCGTGGTGCGCCGGAGGCTGAAATCCTCGACCGTGCCCGACACGCTCGCGATCGTGACCACGTCGCCCTTGCTGTACTGGTTCTCGAGCAGGATCAGCGCACCGTTGAAGTAGTCGCGCACCAGGCTCTGGGCGCCGAAGCCGACCGCGATGCCCACGATCCCGAGGCCCGCGACCGCGGGGCCGATGTTGAGCCCCAGCTGGCCGAGGACCATCACGATTGCCACGACCACGATGAACGCGCGGATGACCGTTGTCAGCAGCGCGTCGAGCGTGTCCATCCGCTTCTTGACCTCGAGCGCCGACAGCTCCTGCGCGGTGCCCTCGGAGGTCTCGCGGTCGAGCGCCGCCTTGACGATGCCGTGGACGAGCCGGCGCGCGAACGCGATCAGCACGAACGCGATGACGGCGATGAGCAGGACCGGCACGACGACATCGCGGCCGAGGTTGTACAACCACGGCAGGAGGTCGTTGCCGATCCAGTTCTGGACGTCGCGCGGGATGGTCATGGTCAGTGCAGCGTACCGCGGCTGGCATCCCGGGCGAAGACGGCGGCGGCCGGGCGTCGAGACGCCCGGCCGGAATCGGATCGCAGCGCTGGCCCGCCGGGCGGCCGACTGGTCAGGACGGGGTGGCCCCCAGGCGGACAGACACCGCCGCCGCCGCCTCGCGGGCTGCCTGGGCGAGCTCGGGGACGCGGTTGACGGTCACGCGGTACGTGGGCCCCCAGACGTCCACCGCGGCGATCACCTGGCCGCGCGCGTCGTGGACGGGCGCGGCGACCGCATTGAGGGCAGCGTCGAACTCGCCGAACGCTGTGGCGAATCCGCGGCGGCGGACGCGGGCGAGTTCCTCGAGGAGCGGCTCGAGCTGGGTGATGGTTCGGTCGGTGTAGCGCTCGAGGCCGCGCCTGACGAGGCGGACCACGTCCCGCTCCGGCATGGCCGACATCAGGACTTTGCCCGCCGCCACGGTGTGGAGCGGTGCGCCTCGGCCGGTCCAGTCGCCCATCGCGACCAGGTTCGGCCCGTCGGCCTGGGCGACCGTCATGATCAGGTCGCCGTCCATCACGCCGATACCGGTGGTCTCCCGCGTGGCGCGGGCCAGCCGGTCGAGCTCCGGCATGGCGATCGCCCGCAGGTCGAGGGTGGACTCGGCGCGCTCGGCCAGGCGGATGACCACGAGCCCCAGCCGGTACTTGCCCGACTCCTCGTCCTGCTCCACCAGACCGCGCTTCTGCAGCGTGGCCAGCAGCCGGGACGCGGTGGACTTGTGGAGCCCCAGCCGGCGTGCCAGCTCGGTCACGCCGGCCTCGCCGCTGCTGTCCCCCAGCGCCAGCAGCAGGGCCGCCGCGCGGTCAACGGACCGGACGGCGTTCCCGTCGAGCGTCATGCGAGCGTCTCCTCCTCCTCAATGTCCGGGATGGGTGGCGAACGGGTCAGTGGCCCGACGGATCGCCGTGGGCGACCTCGGTCTCGTGGGGGAGCGGCCGGTGCCACGCGCGCTGTTCGAGGGCGGCCGAGAGCGAGTCGGCGAAGATCGACACGATGCGGTCGACCGTGTCGTCCCCGGCGTGCGCCTCGCACATGAACCAGGGCTCTCGGCTGTCCGGCTCGGGCATCGCGCCGCGGGCGTGCATGCCCACCGCGACGGCGTCATAGAGCTCATGATCGGTGTTGGCCCAGTCGCGGTACTCGGTGGCGACCTTCTCGGTGAACATCACGCCGAACATCGCCGGATGCCCGGTGAAGTGGAACGGCAGGCCCTTGGCGTCGATGACCTGCTTGAGGCCCGCCTGGACCCGGCGGCCCGTCTCGTGCACCGTCTCTAGGGCGTTCGTGTCGCGCAGGATCTCGAGCGTCTTGCGGGCTGCCGCTGCGGCGACGCGGTTGCCGGCGTACGTGCCGCCGTGGCTGACCTTGTCGGGCAGCATGCCCATGACCTCCTCGCGCCCGCCGAAAGCCGCCGCAGGGTACCCATTGCCCATCGCCTTGGCGTAGGTGGCAAGGTCCGGCGTGACGCCGAAGTACTCGGCCGCTCCGCCGCGCGAGAAGCGGAAGCCCGTCTTGACTTCGTCGAAGATCAGCAGGATGCCGAACTCCTCGGTCAGGGCGCGCATCGCCTTGTGGAAGCCGGGCTGCGGCAGGATGCCGGCGGCGTTGCCCAGGACCGGCTCGACGATGATCGCCGCGATGTCGTCGCCCTCGCGCTCGAACAGCCGGCGGAGGAACTCGATGTTGTTGTAGCGAGCGGGGACGATGGTCTTGCTGATGGCCTCGGGGATGCCGCGGCCCCACGCGAGCGCGACCGGGTTGTCCTCGCTGCCCAGCTCGGCCATGTTGTTCGGCGCGACGCTCACCAGGGCGTAGTCGTGGACACCGTGGTACTGGCCCTCGAACTTCACGATCTTGGTCTTGCCCGTGAAGGCGCGCGCCACGCGCATCGCGTGCATCGTGGCCTCGGTGCCCGACACGGTCATGCGCACCTTGCCCAGCCACGGGTTGAGCTGCTTGACGGTCTCCATGGCCACGACCTCGTCCTCGCTCGTGAGCGAGAACGACACGCCCAGGCGCATCCGCTCGTTGACGTAGTCGTCCACGCGGTCGTCGCCGTGGCCGAGGATCACCGGCCCGTAGCCCATGCGCAGGTCGATGTACTCGTTGCCGTCGATGTCCCAGACCTTGCCGCCCTTGCCGCGGTCCACGTAGACCGTGTCCTCGCCCCAGGCGCGGAAGTTCGAGTCGGTACCGCCGGGCAGGGTCTTGACTGCGCGGTGGTACATCTCGAGCTGCCTGGCGCGGGCGAGCTTCGGGGCAGGGCGGGTGGTGGGCTCGGCAGTCATGATGCCTCCATGGTGTCGACCCCGGGGGCCTGGCGGCCCGCGCCCGCAGGGACGTGCATGGCGCTCGGGGCCCCGCACGGCGTCCGGGCGAACTCGGGCGCGCGTTGCGGGCTGTGCAACGGCTGTCCCGCATCGTGCCACACGGCCTTGACGTCCGTCAACACGAATATCGTCCGTGAGCTGGCGTAGAGGCACGGATATCGCACGTGTTTCGCAGATTTCTGGTCGCGATCCGAGGTATCGTTCGGCAACCATGACTGCGCGCATGAAGCCTCAGGAGCTGCCCGGCGGCGGCGCATTCTGGTGGACCACCGCCGATCCCGGGCCTGACCGCCCACCCGCTCGAGGACGCCACGCCGTGGACGTGGCGGTCGTCGGCGGCGGTTTCACCGGCCTGTGGGCCGCCATCGCGCTCCTGGACACCGACCCGCGGCTGCGCGTGGCGGTGCTCGAGGCCGAGCGCGTCGGCTGGGGTGCCAGCGGCCGCAACGGCGGCTTCTGCGAGGCGTCGTTGACCCACGGCATCTCGAACGGGCTGCTGCACTTCCCCGACGAGATCGACGTGCTCGAGGCGGAGGGCCGCCGGAACCTCGCCGAACTGGTCGCCTTCGTGGCAGCCGAGGGCATCGACGCAGAGCTCGAGGCGACCGGCCAGCTGCTGGTGGCCTCGCAGCGGCGCGAGGTGGACGAGCTGCGCCGCTACGCGGAGCTGAGCGCCGAGCACGGCGGCGGGGTGGACTTCCTCGACCGCGACGCGGTGCAGGCCCTCCAGCCGTCGCCGCGCTGGCTGGGCGGCGCCCGGTCGAGCGGTGAGCACTGCGTCATGGTCAACCCGGCGAAGCTGGCGTGGGGCCTGGCGGCAGCGGCCGAGCGCCGCGGCGCCCGCGTGTTCGAGGGCAGTCGGGTCACCGGGCTGCGGCGGAGGGCCGGCGGCGTGACGGTGCGCGTGGATGGAGGCGGCGTGCTCGAGGCAGACCGGGTGCTCGTCGCCACCTCGGCCTACTCGGCGTGGCTCGGTCGCCTGGCCCCGCTGTTCGTCCCGGTCTACGACTACGCGCTGATGACGGAGCCGCTCTCCGCCGGGCAGCGGGCTTCGATCGGGTGGGCGGGCCGCTACGGTATGTCGGACTCCGGCAACCAGTTCCACTACTTCCGGCTGTCCGCCGACGACCGCATCCTGTGGGGCGGCTACGACGCCATCTACCACCCCGGGAACCGCGTCGTGCCCGCCCACGACCGGCGGCCAGAGACGTTCAGCGTGCTCGAGCGCAACTTCGCCGCCACCTTCCCGCAGCTCGACGGCATCCGGTTCACGCACCGCTGGGGCGGCGCCATTGACACGACGACCCGCTTCTGCGCCACGTTCGGCGACACGCTGGGCGGGCGCGTCCACTACGCCCTGGGGTACACGGGCCTGGGCGTGGGCGCCT
>JAKAMV010000660.1 GCA_021812735.1 Chloroflexota bacterium
CGAGCGCGGACCGCACGTGTTCGGGCCTGACGTGCTGGCCGTTGATGTCGTTGAGGCGACCGTCCCAGGTCTCGCCCACCACCGGCAGGCTCCAGAAGACCGTGCCGCCCGGTCGGCCCGCGACCTCTGCCGCGATCAGCGCGTCCCGCACGACGCCCACGCTGTGCGTGTTGGTGATCGCGATGGGGGACGTCAGCTGGCCCGACTCGCGCACCCATTCGAGCCCGGTCAGCTCGCCGTTCCCGTTCAGGCGATGGCAGCCGGCAAAGACGGGCTCCTCTCCGGCGTTGCCCTCGTGCGGGAGGATCACCGTGACCCCCGTCCGGATCGGGCCCCGGCCGACCACGAGCGGGCCGTCGCCGGAGATCAGGGTGGTCATGCCGACGCGAACGCCCGCCACGTCCGTGATCGCGTTGTGGGGCCCGGGGCTCCAGGATCCGACGACGATGCCCAGGTCACGTGCGCGCACGCTCGGACCCTCCCTGCAGCCACGCGACCACGTCCATGCTCGACATGATGACGCGCGAACCGGCGGTCGACACCGCCGATATCGTTGTCCCCGTGAAGCGACGCTGGATCGCACCCTCGCTCGCAACCGTCGGCCTGGGTGATCCATGAGCCCGGTACGGCGCGACGCCGACGGGCGGCGCCAGGTGGGCCCGAGCTACGAATCCATCGTGGAACGGCTGATCCGCGAAGCGATGGAGCGCGGCGAGTTCGACGATCTCCCGCATCGGGGAGCGCGGTTGCCCCTGCCGGACGAGAGCGCGGCGGGCGACATGGCCATGGCCTACCACATCCTGCACAACGCGGGGGTCGCCCCGCCCTGGATCGAGGCCGACCGGCGGGCGCGGCAGTTGCTGGACGAGCGCGACGCGCTCCTGCGCGGGGCCCGCGGCGCGTCGCCTGTCGCGCGATCGGTACTGCGACGCCGTTTGGTGGCGCTGGTGGAGCGCGCGAACGCCGCCATCGCCGAGCTGAACGCGGAGGCTCCCACGCCGCGCCAGCACCGGCGCCCCCTGGTACTTGAACGGGAGCTGGAGGCCCTCGACGACGCGGTCCGGGCCACGGGCGGTCGCGACCCGGGCGACAGCGACCCGGGCGACAGCGGCCCGGGCGACAGCGACCGGGCCGGGCCGTTGTAGGATCGGCGACGTGGCGCTCGATCCGAGTCGACGGCGCAGGTTTCGTCTCCCGCTGACGTGGCGCCACGACCCGCCGAAGGAGGACCGCATGCGGACCCCATCCCGGCGGGGCGGGTGGCCATCGTCGGGCGATTCTGGCCGATGGTGGACCGGGTTCTGAGCACGACTATCGCACGCCGAAGTGGCGGAACAGGCAGACGCGACGGTCTCAAAAACCGTTGAGGGCAACCTCGTCCGGGTTCAAGTCCCGGCTTCGGCACCACCCCCGCCACCCCCACGGGCCCAGTGGGGACCCACCCGATCACCTGCTCGGGCCTGACCAGCACGAACTGCGCCATTAGCTGGGTGGCTGGGTGCTGACGGTGAACAAGGCCTCCTTGACCGTCACGGCGAACAACGTCACCCGCCTGCTCGGCGCTACCACCCCGGCCTTCTCGGTCGCGTACGCGAGCTTTGTCCTTGGGGAGATCCCCGCCGGGACACCGGAACGCTGCAAGAGGCCCGTCCCCTTGGTCGGCTAGGCTTCTCGTCGGCATGCTCCCGCTCTCCGATGCACTGCGCCATCCATGGCTCCACAGGTGGGCCCGCCGGTACCTGAACCCCTGGGTGCTGCGCCTCGGGTTGGCCGGAGGCCGCCACTCCCCCATCGGGCTCGTGCTGCACGTGGGCCGCCGCAGCGGACGCGCCTACGCGACCCCGCTGGCCGTCCATCGCCGCGGTGCGCGGTGCTTCATTCCGCTCACCTACGGGCCCGCCGCGCGCTGGTGCCTGAACGTGCTGGCGGCCAGAGGGTGCCGGGTCCGTATCCGGGGCCGCGAGTACAGGGGGACCGATCCCCGCGTGGTCGGCCGGGGTGCGCTGCCGCCACCGCTCCGGGCCGTCTATCGGTGGATCGGGATACGGGAGTTCCTCACCCTCACGCTCGACCCGGGTGATATGTCAGGACCACGACCCCGGTCGGGAAGGTGACGCTGTCGACCAGAGTCAGGGTGCGCCGGGGGACGCCGGCGAAGAGCCGCCGATGAGGAGATCGCCGCCGTCCTCCGCCCTGAGGCGACGTACCGCGTCGGCCACCTCGCCGTCGATGATGGTGGCGTTCCACGTGGCGGTCTGCAGGGTGTGCGAGGCGACGTACTTCGGCATGGCGTTCATCTTCCTGCCAAAGTCGCCGGTGCCTTCCATGGTGGGCCACGCGGCCGCGAAGCCCTCGTAGGTGATGCGGCCGAGGAGGAGCGCCTCGCTCGCGTCGAGCTCACGCGCCTTGAAGTCGGCGGCTTCCGGCGACCAGAACGGGAACGACCACTGGCCCGGCTCGTCGATGAACCCATCGAGGGTCAGGTACGTGCTGGCGACGACGGTGCGCGGCATGGGTGGCCCTCCGATCGGATCGTCTATTCGTCGTCTATCTCTCGCGGGGAGCGCCGACGTGGTCGCGAGTCTAGATCCCGGGCAGCGGGGATCCGGCCACCGGCACCTCGACGACCGACGGCTCGGTCGGTTACGTCACGGTGCCCGTCGCCGGGCGAGCCGGTCCCCGGGGCCGGGCCCAGCATCGGTGGCCGGACCAGATGTCGAGGCGCCCGCAGGTCCGCGAGGGTGCCGCGCTGCAGATCGCTCTCGCCGCGTAGCAGCGAGTTCCCGGCGAGGACGACTCCCCGCTCGATCCTGCGCGACCACGGCCGATCAGAGCTGCCGGTATCGCGGCCCCTCACCGCCCTCGGGCGGCGTCCAGCGGATGTTGTCCGCAGGGCATTTCACGGTGCAGGTCATGCAGTGCAGGCAGTTCGACGGGCTGAGCACGATCTGCTCGCCGTTCCAGCGGTAGACCTCGGCCGGGCAGAAGTGCGTGCAGGCGGCCTGGTATGCCTCTCCGCACGTCGCGCAGAGCGCCGGATCCACCAGCGTCACGTGGGAGGGCTCGTCCTCCCGGTGCGACGTCCCGGTCAGGGCCAGGAAGGCCGCGCCGTCGGCATGCCCGGGCGCGCGTCGTGCCAGGCGCGCACGTGGGCGCGTTCCCTGCCGGTCGGGCGGCATGTGCAGGTGCAGGGGCAGGCGATCCCCCACCGTGGAGAGAAGCGCTCCCGGCACCATGCCCCACTGGAATCCCTGTCGGTAGCTCCGGGCGCGGTGCAGCTCGGCGAGGATGCCGCGCTCCTCAAGCAGCCGCGCGTAACGTGCCCCGGCGCCGGCCGCCGGCTCGCCTCCCAGCAGCGTGTCGGCGATTGCGTCTGCCGCGCACATGCCGCTGCGCATGGCGTAGTGCACCCCTTTGAGCTTCGCCTCGTTCACGAACCCGGCGGCATCGCCGACCACCAGTGCTCCGGGCACGTGCAGCGGCCCCAGCGCGTAGTAGCCGCCCTCGGGGATCGTTTTGGCCCCGGTGGCCACCAGGCTCGACCCGGCCAGCAGGCTCGCGAGGAACGGATGCGCCAGGTACGCCTCGAACTCGAGGCGCGGGTCGAGGTCGCCGTAGCGCCAGTCGAGCCCCAGGATGAGCCCTACCGCCGCGGCCTTCGGGCCCATGCTGTAGACGAAGCCGCCTCCGAAGACACCGCGCGGGGTGGGGAACCCGAGCGTGTGCAGCACCCGGTTGGTCCCGAACGGGTTGGTGCCGGCAAACTGGACCACGGCCTTGACCCCGAGTCCGTAGACCTGCGGGTCGCGGGCCGCGACGGGACCGCGCTCCGGATCGGCGAGTTGTGAGCCGGGCTGCGAGGCGAGCTGCGAGCCGCGGCCCCGATCCGCCAGCTGCGAGGAAAGGACGCCGTGCGACCCGTCGGCCAGCACCGTCACGGCCGCCGGCACGTCCTCCCCGGGCAGGTAGTTCGCCCCGGGCCGGCCCTCCGCGTCGAGGCCGGCGTCGACCAGGCGGACGCCGCGCACCACCGCCGCCTCGACCAGCAGCTCGCGCGCGGCAAACCCGTGGTACACCTCGGTTCCCAGGCGCGCCGCCCGCTCGCTCAGGAACGCGGCCAGCCGCGAGACCGAGAGCGTCACGTCGCCCGCATGGCGCATCGCGGCGGGGACCAGCGGCGGTGGCAGCCGCACGGCCTGGCGTTCGGTCAGGATGTACAGGTCGTCGCGCTCGACCGGCGTGACCTGGTCGGCGAACCGGCTCCTGTCGCTCCGCCAGCCGGGCAGGAGCTCGTCCAGGGCAGCCGGCTCGACGATGGCCCCGGAGAGGTTGTGGTACCCGGGTGCGGCGGCCTTGTCGAGCACCACCACCGAGCACTCCCGCCCGGCCGCCTCCATGCGCTGCCGCAGCCGGATCGCGGTCGAGAGTCCCGCCGGTCCGGCCCCCACGATCAGTACGTCAATGGGCGGCATGTGCCGGGACCTCCGTCGCGCGGATGAGGGCAGGCAGCACGACGGCGACGTCTCCGACCAGCCCGATGTCCGCGTAGTCGAAGATGCGCGCCCGGGGATCCCGGTTGATGGCGACCACGAGGTCGGCATGCTGCATGCCCGAGACGTGCTGGACCGCGCCCGAGATGCCGATCGCGACGTAGAGCCGCGGTGTGACGGTCTGGCCCGTCTGCCCCACCTGGCACTCCCGGCCCGTGTACCCGTCCTCCACCGCCATGCGCGACGCGCCGATGTCGCTCCGGGCGCCCAGGCGAGCCCCGAGATTGCGAGCCAGGGGCTCCAGCAGCGCGTGGAACTCGGCCCGCGAGTGCATGCCGCGGCCGCCGGCCACGATGATCTCGGCGTCCCGGATCGAGGACGACGCGGCCGCCGTCTCGACCCCGACGATCTCCAGCCCGATCGATCCGTCCGGCAGCTCAGGGACGATCCACACGATCTCGCCTCTCCTGGCCGGGTCGCGCGGGGGCAGGCCGAAGACGCCGGGCCGCACGGTGGCCATCTGGGTCGGCGAGGAGCGCGTCATGATCGTCGCCATGACGTTGCCGCCCAGGGCCGGGCGTGTCTGCTTGAGGATCGCCACGAGCGACACGCTGCCCTTCGCGTAGTCGCCGATCTCGAGCCTCGTGCAGTCGGCGGTGAGGCCGCAGTCCGAGGCATAGGCCACCCGGGGCGCCAGCTCCCGTCCCCACGGCGTCGCGCCGAAGAGCATCACCTGCGGGTGGTACCTGCGCACGGCGTCCGCGACGGCCCGGGCGTGAGCGCTGGCGATAGCAGGGGTCAGCAGGGGGTGTTGCGCCACGTACACCCGGTCCGCCCCGTGTGCGATCAGCTCATCGGCGAGATCGTCCTGCGCTGCGCTCACCTGGCCGGCGCTGGCGAGGTGGGCCGGCCCGGCACCCGCCAGCACGGCCCCCACCGGTGCGCCCAGCGGCGCCGCGAGCTGCCGTGCCTTGCCCAGCAGCGCGAGGGAGACCGACCGGATCCCTGCCTCGCCGGGCTCGGCGTAGACCCAGAACTCGCCCTGGTAGGTGGGAGTCTGTCCGGCCAGCGCGTAGGGCGCGTCCGCGTCGGCGGGCGCCTGCCGCTTGCCGCTGCCGTACCGGGCGTCGACCAGGGCCACCAGCTCGGCCGCGTCGTGCGCCAGGACACAGCTGCGCGCCCTGCCCTCGTTCGGGGAGAACAGCCGATAGACCTGGGTGCGCGAGCCACGGAGCCCGATGCGTCCGGGGTCCGCCTGCACGGAGGCGGCGCTCCATTCGTGGATCGGCGCACGCTGCGCGGCACGAGCCCCGTGGAACGACCGGTAGAGCGGCGCGGTGCACGCGGTGA
>JAKAMV010000661.1 GCA_021812735.1 Chloroflexota bacterium
GACACATGCTCGCGCGGAGCGCACACTCACTGACGCTCAACGCCCGAAGGTGGCAGGAATCCGTGGCCACCGCGGCCGGCCTCCGCGACTCGGCCAGTGCCGTGCCGAGCGGTGCGCTCGCCGACCTGCTCAATGACTTGGGGCCCGCCGCAACCGGCGGCGGCGCGCTGGACGACGTGGATCGGTCCAGCCGCTCGGGCGGCACGCTCGCGTTCGGCCAGTCGTCGCCGACATGGACCGGAGGCGGGATCTCCTGCAGCGTGGCCCTGCGGATCGACGGCGCGCACGACGGGAGCTGCATCTGGGCCACGCGGGCCTACGGCGCGGACGAGCACGCTCCCGCGCGTTGATGCCGGCGGGCCGTCAACGCCCATCGCTCATGACGGGTGCGTGCCGTCGGACCATGTCTCCACCGTCGCCGTCCGCTCGTCGGCTCCGCGGACGAGCGCGACGACGAACGGGGGCGTCGCTTCACCCAGGGCGTCCTGGAGCGCATCGATGGAAGGGGTAGGCCGCCCGGCCACCGCCACGACGAGGTCGCCCTGCAGCAGGCCAGCCCGTTCCGCCGGACTGCCCGGCTCCACCTCGCGGACCAGCACGCCGTCGCGGTCCGCCAGGCCCGTGGCGCGGCGCAGCCGGCGGGCCACATGGGCGGGTGCCACCGCGATGCCGAGCCTCGGGCGCGAGGCGGGCGACTCCCCGCGGGCCAGCGCGTCGACCCGGGCCCGGAAGGCATCGTCGGCCGGCAGCGCGAGGTAGAAGCCCTCGCCGACCCGGTTGGTGTTGAGCCCGAGAAGGGCCCCATCCGCGTCGAGCAGCGCCGATCCGGACGAGCCCGGCGCGAGCGGTGCGGTGTGCTCCACCGAGCCGCCGATCGCCCGGCCGCCGGGGCCGCGGAAGGCCCGCTCCACCGACGACACGAAGCCGAAGGTGACCCGCGCCCTCGCTCCGCCGGCGGACGCGGCGGCGAAGACCGCGCTCCCGATGGCGGGCTGGGCTGACGACCACGCCAGCGGCGGCGCACCCGCGGTGTCGACCTCGATGACCGCCAAGTCGCCGTCCCAGTCCACGCCGGACGCTGTCCCGCGCACGGTCCGGCCGTCGGCGAATCGGACCGTGACCTGTTCGCCCCGGATGTTGTGGGCGTTGGTCAGGACGTGGCCGTCCGAGATGACGACGCCGGAGCCTCGCGGGCGCGAGCCGATGGCGACGATGGACGGCCCGACCGCCGCCGCCACGGCGGCGACGGCATCAGAGAGCTCCGCGAGGACCGGCATGACGGGATCGCTCCTAGTAACTTGCAGTGTGCAAGTTGCAATCTAGTCGATGTCCGGCGTGCCTGCAACCGCGTCCCCTACCATGGGCGGCGATGCCAACGCCCCACCCCGACGCTGCACGCCTGTCCGGCCTGGGCTCGGCCCTGGACCGGGTCGGCGACCGCTGGACCCTGCAGGTGGTCGAGGCGCTGCTCGCGGGCCCGCGTCGCTACGGCGAGCTCGAGGCGGCGGTCGCGGGAATCGCCCCGAACATCCTGGCGGACCGGCTTCGCCGGCTGGAGCGCGCCGGGATCCTCGTCGGCACCCGCTACTCGCAGCGCCCCGTGCGGCTCGAGTACGCGCTGACAGCAGACGGGCGCGAACTGGCGGGCGCGCTCCGCCTGCTCGCCGACTGGGGAGCCCGGCGTTCGGGCGGCGAGGGCGAGCCGCTGCGCCACGCCGCGTGCGGCACCCCGCTCGAGGCGCGCTGGCACTGCCCAACCTGCGGCGAGGTCGTGGACGATGCCGCGCCCGACGAGTTGACCCGCCTCTAGACGTCGACCCCCGGGCGCGGATGCCTCGGGCCCCACTGACCCACGCGGGTCCCCTCGGCCGTGCGGTCGGCAGCCATCTCGACCCGGGCCGCACGAGTGGCGGGGCGCTTCGCCTGCTCGATCCACCCGATGACCATCCTGCGCTCGCTGCGCGGGAACGCGTCCCAGATCGCGCGCGCCCCGGGCCGGGCGTCGAGCGCTGCCAGCAGGTCTGGCGGCTCGACCGCCGCCTCCGCCCGGTCGAGGCTCGTCCACGAGCCGTCGGCCTTGGCGCGCTCGATGATGGCGAGCCCGGCTCGGGTCACGAGCCCCGCGGCAACCAGCCGCTCCAGCCGCGCCTTGTTGCTCGCCGCCCAGATGCTGCCCGGGCGGCGCGGCGCGACGTACAGGCTGGTGCGGCGCTCGTCGACCGCCTTGGCGCGGCTGTCGATCCACCCGAAGCACAGGGCCTCCTCGACCACCGCCTCGTAGTCGAGGCCGCCGGCTTCCGTGTAGCGGCGCTTGGGGTGCACGACCCACACGCCCGGGGATGTGGCGTGGTTGGCCTCAAGCCAGGCGCGCCAGACGCTCCGGTCCGCGGGCTGCAGGGTCGCCGCCGCGGCCATGCCGCGTCGCGCTGGCGTCAATTGCCCGCCGTCGGGCCGGCCGCCATGATGTCGAAGCCGCTCGCCCGGTCGGCGACCGCCTCCGCTCCGAGGCGGGCCGACCGGAGGCCCAGCGGCTGGTCGACGAGCCACTGCCACCCGCGCTCCTCCAGGCCGGTCAGCGTGTCGGCTGCGGCCGCGAGCATCGCTTCCCGGTGCGCGGCCGCGAGCCCCGCAAGCGCCGGCCGCGTGCGGCACGCCGCCAGCGCCCGGGCCACCTCGATGGCGGCCTGCATCGCTCCCGCCCGGTCCGCGAACGAGCCCGACCCGCAGCACAGCAGCAGCTTGACGTCGCCAGCGTCGGGCAGGAGCCCGGCCATCAGCGCCTGCCACTCGGCGGCCGGGATCGCGCTCGCGGGCGGCTCGAGGAAGGCCAGGGGGTGCGCTGGCAACAGCTCGCGGCGCAGTGCCACCTCGGCCACCGCGAGGGCGGTGGCGCCGGGCTCGTCGCCGAGCCATGCCGGGAGCGCGCCCACGACCACCGCGTCGGGCCGGAGCCCGTCCGCCAGCGCCAGCGAGACCGCGAGCAGCTGGAGCGCGAGGGCCCGGCCGGATCGGATCGCCGCGTTCGAGGGGATGCCCGCGGCCACGTCCGAGGCCACCAGGAGCGATCCCGCGGGCACCACGACCCGAGTTCCCGCGCGCACCAGCAGGCGGTGGGCGAAGCCGTGGTCGGCGAGGGCCCGGTCCGGGTCGACGCGCCCGGTGACGATCTCGCGTAGAGGGTCGGCGACCACGACGTCGATCCGCTCGAACGCCGCGATCACGGCCTGGTCCGGGGCGGCAAGGGCCGGGGACTCGGTCAGCAGACGGATGTACCGGCCGTTTCGGGCGCCCGCGTCGTCAAGCGCCGCGCGCAGGACCGCGAGCGCCCGCCGCGAACCGGTCGGGACCGGCGGCCCTGCCGGGTCGAAGGCGTCGAGCCCCCCTCGCGATCCCGGCCCGGGCTGCCACGCCTCCACGGGTGTGCCGGCGTGCGCGGAGAGGCTGGCGAGCTCGCGGTTCGGCGGGACGAGCACCCGGATGGCGCCCGCGCCCGCGCCGACCGCCGCGACGGCCTCGTCGATGGCGTCCACCACGGCCGGGGACTCGAGCGTGGCGCCGAGGAGGGGCCATCGGGCATCTCCCAGCAGCGCCATCAACTCCCGGCGAGCCGTCCGGTTCGCGTCGGCGCGCGCCAGCGCCGCCGCGGCCATCGCCGCGGCCGACGCCTCGGCCCTCGCCCGTTGTCCGGGGTCGTCGAGCAGCTCCGCCTCGAGGCCGAGGTCGATGTTGCCGACAGCGACCTCAAGCGCCACGTCCTGGATCGAGAGGTCGTACTCGGCCATCGCCACGGCCATCGGCAGCGCGATCCCGCCGCCCAGGCGACGCGCGTCGTGGCCCACGTACCGGTCCACCACCTCGGCCGCCAGGGGACGGCCGTCCCGGTCGACGCCGGACACGCCCAGCAAGCGCAGGATCGCCCGCTCCTGGCCCACCGTCGTGGACGTTCGCGAGGCAGCGCTCCAGGTGGCGGCCATCGCCGCCGCCCGCTCGGCCAGCTCCCCGGCTACGCTCCCCGCCGCGTCGCGCTGCATGCGCCAAGTATGGCGGAGCGGCGGCTCGTCGGACGAGGCCGGATCGCCGCTCAGCCGGATGGCTCTGCGCCCTCCGCCGTCGTTCGAGCCGGCGCGCCGATCCACACCCGGCCGTCGGCGAATCGCTCCGCCTTCCAGATGGGCGCCCGGGCCTTCGTCTCGTCGATCGCGTATCGGGCGGCGTCGAACGCCGCAGCACGGTGCGGCGAGGCGGCCACCACGAGGATCGACGTCTCGCCGGGCGGCACCGGGCCGGTGCGGTGGACGATCGCCAGCCGCTCCACGCCGAGGCGCGCCTCGATCTCGTCGGCGATCTGGCCGAGCACCGCGAGCGCCATCGGCTCGAAGGCCTCGTACTCGAGGCCCTCGACTCGGGCACCTGCATGGCGCGCCGCCTCAACCTCCTGGCCCGGAGCCGGCGTCCCGGGCGTGACCCGGGTCCGGCCCAGGAACGTCACCACCGCCCCGTCCTCGGGCGTGGCCAGCCGGCGGGCGAGATCGTCGCCGAGCCCGGGCGGGAACGGCTGGGCGTGGATCTCGAGGATCCTGGCCCGGCCGTGCGGCGCGCCGTCCTCTGCCCCGTCGCCACCGCTCACCGGCGGGATCACGGCCACCTCGTCGCCCTCAGCCAGACGCGCCGTAGGGTCGGCATACGCGCCGTTGACGGCGAAGCGCAGCGTCTCGCGAGCGGGCGCGAGCGCGGGCACCGACGCCACGGCCGCATCCCAGGCGCCGGCCACGGAGGCGCCCTCGGCAACCTCGACGACAAGCTCCCTCGTCCCGGCGGCCTCACGCTGCATCGCGAACAGCCGAATGCGGACGTGCATGCGCTCAGCCTAGACCAGCAGGCCGGCGCCGAAGTACAGGCCGGCCGCGACGATCGTCCCGGCGGCGATCGTGCCCACGTTGATGTAGAGCAGCCCCGTGGCCGATTCCATGGACCGCGAGCGGGCCGTCTGGACAGCCGCCCACGACACCACGAGCGGGAAGACCAGGCCGACCAGCAGGCGCAGCCAGACGAAGAGCGCCCACGGGCCCACGAGCGCGGCGAACGGTCCGCCCGTCGCGCCGGGCCCCACCCCCGCGCCCACCCAGAAGACGAACAGCAGCAACTGCACCGCGACCACGGCCGTCAGGAGCCGGCTGACCAGCACCAGCGGCGCCTCGGGCAGTCGCGGCGTGACCAAATACCAGTGGCCCAGGATCATCGCGGCGAACACGCCGCCGGTCGCCGAGGCCAGGACCAGCAGCTGGACGCCGAGCATGAGGGTCGGGATGGCGCCGCCGCTCCCCCACCCCAGCGCCCCGATCGCGAGCGAGGCGACCCCGGCGGCAAGCCCGGCCGCGCCGGGGACCACGGCACGACGTCCCCGGGCGAGAGCCGCCACGGTCACCAGGGCAAGGACGACGAACACCGCCATGGCGATGCGACGCGGCGCGTCGAACGCCGGGTCCGCGACCACCGGTGACCCGGTGGCGGCCGGCGCGAGGCCGTCGTCGGAGAGCCACGCGAGGAGGCCGAAGCCGGCGGCGGAGAGCGCCGTGAACGCCAGGTACCCCTTGGTCGCGGGCGTGCGCCAGCGGGCCAGCAGGACGACGGCGAGCGCGCCGACGCCCAGCCCTGCGAGGACCGTCCAGTTGATGAGCGCGATGTTGGCGGCGATCCGGGACGCGAGCACGCGTTGCTCCTATGTCAAGCCGCGGCCGCTGTCAAGGCGGATGCTGCGTCGGCACGTGCGGTCTCGTCGGCCGAGAGGCGGCGGAAGACCTCGTCGCTGACCCGCCGGCGGAGGGCCCTG
>JAKAMV010000662.1 GCA_021812735.1 Chloroflexota bacterium
GCGGCCGGAGCGGCCGCGGCGGCGGCCGGAGCCTGGGGCTTTGCGGGCGCGGGCGCCGAGGAAGCGGCGGACTTCATGCGCGCCATGGCTAGGCAGACTCGGCCAGGCGGCTGGGCATCGTGGGCGACTCCGGGCGGCTGCAGCGAGGTAACGGTTCGCCTAGAAGCATAGGCCCGCTCGCCAGCGGGCGGCGTCAAGAGGGCAGGCGCCGTTGGCCTGCGGCCCGCTGCGTCAGGTGCCGGCCGGTCCCATCGAGGCGGCCTCGATCGCGAGCACCTTGCCCAGCCGCCGCTCATGGCGCGGCTCGCCCGAGAACGTCGCGCCGAGGAACGCCAGCGAGCACTCGAGCGCGGGCTCGACGCCGATGACCCGGGCGCCCATCGTCAGCACGTTCATGTCGTCGTGCTCCACCCCCTGGTGCGCCGAGTACGTGTCATGGCAGATGGCCGCCCGGATCCCGCGCATCTTGTTGGCGGCGATCGAGGCGCCCACGCCCGAGCCGCAGACCAGGATCCCCCGGTCGGCCCGCCCGTCCTGGATCGCCCGCCCGAGGGCCTGCGCGAAGTCCGGGTAGTCGTCGACCGGGTCGGAGCCGTCGCCGCCGAGGTCGATGAACTCGTGGGCGTCGCCGACCGCGGACCGGAGCTTCGCGATCAGCTCCCCCTTGAACGCCGCCCCGGCATGGTCGGCGGCCAACACGATGCGCATGGCGGACCTCCTGGCGGCTCAGCCGTGGTGGTGGACGGGCTCTCCGGCGACGGGTCCGCTCGCGCCCACCCGGCCCCGCAGGCCGTCCCGCACGACCCGTCTGCCGAGGGCCGCCACGCTGTCGGTGGTGAACCCGAACGCCTTGAGCAGGGCACCGGCCGGGGCGCTGGCCCCGAATCGGTCGAGGCCGAGGATGGCGCCCTCGTCGCCCGCGTACCGCTCCCACCCGAACGACACGCCGGACTCGACCGCTAGGCGCTTGCGCGCCGCCGCCGGCAGCACCGACTCGCGGTAGGCGGCGTCCTGGACGTCGAAGCGCTCCCAGCAGGGGAGGCTCACGACCCGCGTCGGGATGCCGTCCGCCTCGAGAGCGTCCGCCGCCCCGGCGCAGAGCGCGAGCTCGGAGCCGGTGGCGATGAGGATGAGCTCCGGCGCCCCGCCCGACGCCTCGCGCAGGACGTAGCCGCCGCGCCGGACACCGTCCCGCGCGCGTTCCCGCGTGCCGGGCAGCGTGGGCAGCTTCTGGCGCGTGAAGGCGAGCGCCACCGGCCCGGGGCCGGCGCCCTCGACGCCCGGCCGCTCGACAGCCAGCGCCCACGCCGCGGCCGCCTCGTTCGCGTCGCCGGGCCGCACGAGCCACAGGTTGGGGATCGCGCGCAGGGCCGCGTAATGCTCCACCGGCTGGTGTGTGGGCCCGTCCTCGCCCAAGCCGATCGAGTCGTGGGTCCAGACGTAGACCACGTGCAGGCCGGACAGCGCGGCGAGCCTGACCGAGCCGCGCATGTAGTCGCTGAACGTGAGGAAGGTGGCGACATAGGGCAGGAACCCGCCGTGGTAGGCAATCCCGTTGGCGATCGCGCCCATGGCGTGCTCGCGCACCCCGAACCGGAGGTTGCGCCCCGGGTTGTCCGCCTCGAAGTGGTCGTGGCCGTTGGCCTTGACGTCGGTCAGGTTGGACTCGGACAGGTCCGCCGACCCGCCGAACAGCTCCGGGAGCACGGCGGCCAGCGCCTGGATGGCGTCCTGGCTGGCGTTGCGCGTGGCGACCTCGCTGCCGGTTTCCCACACCGGGAGCCCCGTGTCCCAGCCGACGACGAGGCGGCCGGCGATCCGGCGCCGCAGCTCGGCCGCCTCGGCCGGGTAGGCGGCAGCGTATGCGTCCATGCGCGCGCTCCACGCGGCGACGCGCGCCTCGCCCTTGCCCACAGCCTCGCGGAACAGCTCGGCCGCAGCGTCGGGCACGTAGAACGTCTTGTCCGGATCCCAGCCGTACGCCTCCTTGGTCAGGCGCACCTCGTCGGGACCCAGCGGCGCCCCGTGGCTCTTCTGGCTGTCCTGCTTGTGGGGGCTGCCGAAGCCGATGTGCGTGCGGACCGCGATGATCGAGGGGCGGGGATCGGCCTTGGCGGCGTCGATGGCCGCGCTGATGGCCCCCACATCGGTGCCGTCCTCGACGCGCTGGGTGTGCCAGCCGTACGCGTCGAAGCGGCCCAGCACATCCTCACTGAAGGCGAGCGCCGTCGGGCCGTCGAGCTGGATGTGGTTGTCGTCGTACAGGGCGATCAGCTTGCCCAGGCGCAGGTGCCCGGCCAGCGAGCACGCCTCGGCGCTCACACCCTCCTGGAGGTCGCCGTCCGAGCAGATGACGAAGGTGCGGTGGTCGATGATCGTGTGGTCCGGCCGGTTGAACTCAGCGGCCAGACGCCGCTCGGCGATCGCCATGCCGACCGCGTTGCTGAGGCCCTGGCCGAGCGGCCCCGTGGTGGCCTCGACGCCGGCCGTCACGCCGTACTCGGGGTGGCCGGGCGTGGTGGAGCCCCACTGTCGGAACGACCGCAGGTCGTCGAGGGACACCGCGTACCCGGTGAGGTGCAGCAGCGAGTAGAGGAGCATCGACGCGTGGCCGGCCGATAGGACGAAGCGGTCACGATCGGGCCAGTCCGGGGTCGTCGGGGCGTGGCGGAGGTGGCGCGTCCAGAGGGCGAAGGCCATCGCCGCCGCGCCCATCGGGGCGCCGGGGTGACCTGAGTTCGCCTGCTGGACGCCGTCGATCGACAGCGTTCGGATCGTATCGACGGCGAGCCGCTCGAGGCGGGCGTCCGGCAGGGTCATGGCGATCTCCGTGGGCGTCGTGGAGGACCCGGGGCGTCGTTGGCGCCGGGTCCTCCATCCTACCGCGCTGAGCTCGATGCGCCCGTCCGTCAGGCGGCCGATCCTGCCGTGAGGGCTCGCGGTGGCCGCCTCCTCGCAGTCATTCCGCTGGCGTGCTCCCTGGTTGCGGCGTCCCGGTCTCCTGTCGGCATTCCGTCTGCTGGCGGCGCGCCGTGGCTCAGCCGAAGACTCCCAGCCTGGCCTGCTGTTGCGCGAGCACCGCGAGCATCTTCGGGAGCGACGCGGCAACGACCGGCCACGAGTGCGGGCTCTGCATCGGGAGCGCGACGACACGGACGCCGGCCCGGCGTGCCGCCGAGATCATCGCCGTGTACTGGGGACCGTAGAACGGCTGCGCCGGATCGGCTTCGAGGACAAGTAGCGCGGCATGCCGCTGGGCAGGCGAGAGCCGGGCGACCAGCTCCAGGGGTGATGCCGCGGCCTCGACCGAGGCTTGCCCGCCGAACGGTATCCAGGCTTTGGGCGTCTGTGAACTGACGATGCCCGCCTGGTAGTAGCCGCTGATCGAGATCGCCGTGCCGAACACGTCCGGGTGCTGCAGCGCGAGCATGGCCGCGCAGAAGCCCCCCTGCGAGAAGCCCATCACCGCGCGGGCGGCGGCCGTGGGGATGGTCCGGAAGCGCTGGTCGACTGCCTGCACCAGGGTGGCGGACAGGAACGTGTCCACCCATTCCCGGCCGTCCACAGAATCGGCGCACTCAGTGTCATGGATCGGGCTGTGCGCGGGCTGGACAAACACGTAGATCGAGGCTGGCAGGGCGCCTGACGCGATCTCGGAATCGAGTTTGGCAGCGATACCGATCCACGAGTTGAACAGATTGAACGAGAACGGAGCCTCGTAGACGACCGGGTACGGCCGCGTCGAGGAACTGTAGCCGGCGGGTAGGTAGACCACTACCTCGACCTGGCGGACGACGCCGCCGGTCCACGGTGCCGGCAGCGAGAACTTCGTGACGTTGCCTTGTCCCGACGGCTGCCAGGCCGTCCATGGCCTCGCCGATCCGGCGGGCGTCGACGCCGTCGACGCCGAGCCTGCCGACGGCGCGACGGCCGACGCCTGCGGACCTCTCGAGCCGGGTCCGACGCCGTCCGCCGGGCCCTGGCCGAGGCCCGGCCCCGGCGCCCCGCTCGGCACTTCGCTGCGCTGCCCGTCAACGCGGGCGACTGCCTGTGCAGGCTGCGGGCTCGCAGGCGATCCAGCCAGTCGAATGAGCGCCATGCCGCCCGCGGCGGCGAGGACGACGAGGACGCCGAGCGCCGCGAACCAGCGGACGTCTGGCCGACGGGCCGCCTGCGTTGGCCGCCGAACAGTCGGCAGGCGCGAGTCCGGGTCTGGTCCTGGTTCGGAGTCGGCAGCGGCGGTGCCCATCGTTGGTCCTCGGCGGGCCGCGACCCGGCGACACACCGAACAGCGGCGCGCCCGAACGTGCCACCCGGCGCAGGTCAGCACAACCTCCCGCGGGATGATCTTCGATTGAGACTTCTCCACCTCCGGGCCGCGGCATCTGTGCCGCGACACGAGGTCTGCGCTGGCCTCCAGTTGCGGTCAAGCGCGACCGGTCCGCGATCAACTGCCCGGCGCGGTTGGCGGAGCCGGCGTCGGCGGGGTAGTCCCGGCCGGCCCCCCCGGGGCCGCGGTCGAGGCGGCGGACGCATCGGTTGCGACGGCTTTCATGACGGACTCGCGCATCGACCGGCGCCGAGCGTCCATCGCGGCCCGCTCCTCCGTGCGCTCGCCGCCGGCCTCCGCGGTGAACGGCTTCCCCGTGAGCTTCTCGGTGAGCAGCACCGACAGCAGCGACGTGAGCACGTTGCCCCCGAGCATGCCCTCGTCCTCGCCGCCGCCCATGATCAGCTGGGTCTGGGGAACCAGCGGGATGCGCCCGTTCTCGATCGCCGTCGCCAGCTGGGCGGTGACCTGCTGGGCGAGCTGGAACTGCGGCCCGCCGTAGGCGTTCACCTGCTCCTCGGTGGCGATCGCCTTGCCGATGCCGACCTTCGCCTCCATCTCGGCATTCGCCTCGGCTGTCATCCGGATCCGGTCGGCGTCGGCCGCGGCCAGCGTGCGCACCCGGTCGGCGTCCTGGCGCGACTTCGCGAGCTCCGCCTTGCCCATGTTCTCCTGGACCGAGATGTTGATGTTCGACCGGGTCAGGTCCCCCTGTGCCGCGGCCGTCGCCTTCGACTGCTCCAGCTCGCGCTGCTTGTCGGCGGCGACGCGCTGGCTCTCGAACGTCTCCAGCTGCTCGCGGGCGATCTGCCGGTCGCGGAGCTGGGTGAGGATGTTCTCGATCCGGGTGTCGCCCTCGGAGCCGCGAGGCGTCCCGATCAGGACCTCCTCGAGCTCGAGGTTGTAGCGCTCGAACTTCTCCTTCATCTCGGTCGATGCGCGCTGCTGGATGTCCGACCGGCTCTGGATCAGCTCGATGAGGGTCTTGGTCTGGCCGATGTTCTTGAAGTACGCGGCGACCATCGGGTCGAGCGTCTGGTTGACCAGCTTGTTGACGTCGCCGAAGCGCTGGATGACGAGCGGCGCCTTGCGGTAGTCGATGTGGATGACCACGGACAGCGGCAGGCTGGGCTCGAACGCGTCCTTGGTGATGAGGTCCACCTCGGCGAGGTTCTGGTCGTAGCCGTGGGTGCCCGACTCGCCGCGGATCCACTTGAGGATGATGTTCGTGGTGGGCACGCCGATCACCTTGCCGGCGTACGTGTTGAACGCGTACTTGCCGGGCATCAGCGCCTCGTTCCAGACCCCGCGGTGCCCCGTGGACACCAGCTCGCCGTGGCTGTAGTCGTCGCCCGACACGTCGGCCCCCTTGGGCCCGAAGTAGCTCACGACGACGCCCACCGACCCCACCTCGACGACGGTCTTGGGGATGAGCTCCACGGTGGCGAACAGGCGGTTGACGAAGTACGTGCCCTCGGTGAGGACCTGGTACTGC
>JAKAMV010000663.1 GCA_021812735.1 Chloroflexota bacterium
CCCACGCCGCTCCAGATCCGGGCCTTCGAGCTGATCGGCGTCAGTCCGGCGAGCGTGTAGACAGAGCCCTGCAGCCGGTTCAACCGGATTCGTGCTCGAATGTGCCTGTCGGCGGCTGGAAGTTCGGGCTAGGGAAGCCAGCTCACCTCGTCCGCGAGGCCCGGCATCGCGGTCACGGCCACGAGGTGGCGGCGGTTGACGAGGGCGAACAGGTACTGGGCGCGCACACGCCCAGTACCCGCGAGCGACCGCGCGTCGACCTCCGTCATCGGCACGAAGGCCGGCGCGGGCGACTCGATGAACACCGCCAGGTCCGCGCCGGTCGGGATGTGGACGGACCCGGTCACCAGGTGCCCCGGCGTCACGAGGACCAGGCCGCTCGACTCCTTGGCGATGTGCATGTCGGGCGAGGCGCCCGGCGCGTGGGCGCCATCGAGGTCGGCGATGAGCGTCACCTCCGACTGCGCCACCCAGAGGTCCGGGACGAGGACGCGGCCCGGCTCGTCGTCGGCGCCCAGCACGACCGCGTCGGTGATCCGGAGGAGCCCCTCCCGGCTGTTCACCATGTCAGTCAGCCGGCGGTAGTGGCCCAGGCGGAGGCGGCCGCGCACGCGAAGGTGCGGCCCCACCACCTCCACGAAGCGCGAGGCGCCGGCGTGCTCGTGGCCGGCGATCGGCTCGCGGGCGCTGCGGCCCAGGAGCTCCTCGAGGTGTGCGGCAGCGTCACGCGGCTGGAGCGCAGCCGCGATCGCGGTGGCGGTGTCGGTCATGGTGCCCCTTGCGGTCTGCGCCCCCTGGCTGATCTTCGCGGTTCCGGCTCCGGCTGCGCCATGACGCGCGGCCTAACGGAGGAGCGGGCTCAGGACGGCGCGTCGAGGCGCTCCGCGAGCACCTCGGCCAGGTGCCGGGCGCGGCGGCCGTCGAGGAACGCCACCTGGGTCCGGCACGAGAACCCGTCGGCGAGGATCGCGGTCTCCTCGCTCGCGGCGCGCAGCGCGGGCAGCAGGCCCAGCTCGGCGATCTGGCGCGTGATCCGCTCGTGGCCGGCCTCGGCGCCGAAGTTGCCGGCCAGGCCGCAGCAGCCCGAGAGGACCGTGTCCGCGGCGATCCCGGCGGCCGCCATGACGCGGTGGTCGGCCTCGTCGCCCAGGACCGCCTGCTGGTGGCAGTGCGGCTGGACCACCGCGTGGAGCAGCGGCCGGGCGGCTGCAGTCGGCGGCTGCCAGCCCGCGTCGTCGAGCAGCTCGGCAAGGGTGGTCGCCCGCGCGGCGAGCGCGCGGGCGCGCGGATCGTCCGGGAGGAGCTCCACGGCGTCGTGCCGGAGCATGGCCGCGCACGACGGCTCCAGGACCACGACGGGCGCCTCGCCGTCGAGACCGCGGGCGCCGAGCGTCGCCCGGAGCACGCGACGGGCGCCGTCGAGCTGGCCGGTGGTGAGCCACGTGAGCCCGCAGCAGACGTGGTCGGCGGGCAGCGCCACCTCGAACCCGGCCGCCTCGAGCACGCGCACCGCCGCATCGCCCACGCCGGGCGCGAGGTGGTTGGTGAAGGTGTCGGGCCAAAGGAGCACGCGCCGTCCCAGGCCGGGGTGCGCGCGCGCTGGGCGGGAGCGGAACCCCTCGACGAAGGAGCGCTGGGCCAGCCGCGGGATCTGGCGCTCGCCCGCCAGCCCGGCGAGGCCGGCCGCGAGCCGCCGCGTGAGCCGGAACGCGGTGACGGCGTTCACCAGTCGGGGCGCGCCCGGGACCGCCCGCGCGAGGCGGAGCCACATCGGCAGCCGGCCGAGGACGTAGTGGGCGCGCGGCCGGCGGCGTCCGCGATAGTGGTGGTCGAGGAACTCCGACTTGAGGCTGGCCATGTCCACGCCCGTCGGGCAGTCCGAGAGGCAGGCGCGGCAGCCGAGGCACAGGTCGAGCGCGCCGAGGACCTCGCGGCTCCGCCAGCCGGCGTCGGCTAGCGAGCCCGCGGCCATCTCCTGGAGCAGGCGCGCCCGACCGCGCGTGGACTCGCGCTCCTCGCCCGTGGCGCGGTAGCTCGGGCACAGCCGCCCCGCGCCGATGTCGGACACGCACGTGCCGATGCCGATGCAGCGCTCGATGGCCGAGCGCGGGTCGCCGCCATCGTCGGCGAACGCCTGCCCGGGCGCCAGCTCGATGAGCGTCCGGCGCGGGCGGCGGAGGTTCTCGTCCACGGGCGCGGGGTCCACGATGATCCCCGGGTTGAGCGCCGCCGCCGGGTCCCACGCCGCCTTCCAGGCGCGGAACGCCTCGAGCAGCTGCGGCGAGAACTGGCGCTCCAGCAGCGCCCCGCGGGCCCGTCCGTCGCCGTGCTCGCCTGACAGCGTGCCGCCGTGCGCCACCACCAGGTCCGCCGCGGCGCGCAGGAACGCGGTGAACCGCTCGGTCCCGCCCGGCCGGTCCAGCCCGAAGCCCACCCGAAGGTGGATGCACCCCTCGCCGAAATGGCCGTACGTGGTGCCGCGCAGGTCGTGCGCGCGCAGGAGCGCCCGCAGCTCGCCCAGGTAGCCGGCCAGGCGGTGCGGCGGGACGGCAGCGTCCTCGAAGCCCGGCCAGGCGGGCGTGCCGTCGGGCAGCCGCGCCGAGCGCCCGGCCCCGTCCTCGCGGACCTGCCTAGCGCCTGCTGCGCTGCCGGCGCCTCGAGCAGGGCGGCGTCCCGCCGCTGCGGCGCCGTGCCCACGGCAGCCGCCAGCTGCGCCGCGTGCTCACGCATCGCGGCCGCGTCTTCCCCGCCCGCCTCGACGAGCAGCCAGGCGGCCCCGTCAGGCAGGCCCAGGCGCTGCCGCGCAGCGTCCGGGTCGGCTCCGAGCAGGTCGGCGGCGAGGCTCTCCACCGTGAACGGCCGCGCCGGCAGCAGGGCGGGCACCGCCGCCGCGGCCGCCACGTCGTCGGTGAACGCGAGCACGAGCAGCCCCTTCGCCGCCGGCACCCGCACGAGCCGCAGCGTCACGGCCGAGACCACCGCGCAGGTGCCCTCGGTGCCGACCAGCGCGCGGGCCACGTCCGCGCCGCGCTCGGGGAGCAGCCAGTCGAGCGCGTAGCCGCTCACCCGCCGGGGCCAGGGCGGCAGCTCGCGGCGGATCAGCTCGCCGTGGCGGGCGTACAGCGCGCGGATCCGGGCGTCGATCGAGGGGCCGGGGCCGTCGACCGCCCCTGGGGCCGTGGGTCCGAGCGCCCCGAGACGGCGGCGCGCGCCGTCGAGCGTGATCACCTCGAGACCGAGCACGTTCTCGGCGCTGGTCCCCCACCGCACCGAGTGCGAGCCGCAGGCGTCGTTGCCCACCATCCCGCCCACCGTCGCGCGGCTGTGGGTCGAGGGATCGGGGCCCACGCGCAGGCCGTGCCGCGCCGCGGCGAGGTTGACCGCGTCGAGCACCGTGCCGGGCAGAACGGTCGCGGTCATCGCGGCCGGGTCCAGGTCGAGGATCCCGCCCAGGTGCCGCCGCACGTCCACCACGAGCCCGGGCCCGATGGCGTTGCCCGCGATGCTCGTGCCCGCGCCGCGCATCGTCAGCGGCACGCCCGCCTCGGCCGCGAGCGCCACGGTCGCGGCCAGCTCGTCCACCGTGGCCGGCGCGGCCACGGCCGCCGGCAGGACCCGGTAGTTCGAGGCGTCGGAGCTGTACAGCGCGCGGATCTCGCGGTCGTCCCGCACCTCGCCGGAGATCGTCCGGCGGAGGCTCGCGGTGAACCCGACGAGGTGTCCCGGGTCCAGCCCGGTGACCGGCAGCGTGGCGGCGATGCGTCCATCCTCCTGCGGTTGGCCGACAGCGTACCGAGTCGCGGACGCGGCGGGCGCGCGGCGCCGTGCGGGGACCACGGCGCGCCGGGCGCGCGGCGGCGCGGCATTTGACCGCGTGCGCGATCCAGCCGACCATCGCCGGGCGCGAACGGCGCCTTGTCCAACGCACGGGAGTCCTGATGACGGCGCCGCATGACGAGACCTCGACGGGGGCGGCCGAGCCGGACGGCGCGGCGCCCGCCCCGGCGGCCGGCCGATCCGCCCGGGGCTGGGCGTTCGAGATCATCGAGACCATCGTCCTGACGCTGGTCATCTTCCTGGTCATCCAGAACTTCGTCGCCCAGCCGTTCAAGGTGGACGGCCAGTCGATGGAGGACTCGTTCCTCGACGGCCAGTACGTCCTCGTCGACCGGATCTCGCGCACCTGGAGCCCCTACGCCCGCGGCCAGGTGGTGGTGTTCCAGCCCCCGGCCGGGATCGAGGACGGCAACTACCCGTTCATCAAGCGCGTGATCGGCGTGGCGGGCGACACGGTCTCGCTGCGCGCGGGCAGGGTGTACGTGAACGGCGCCCCCCTCGACGAGCCCTACCTGTTCCGCGGCCCGGCCGGACAGGTCCAGCCCACCGACCCCCTGACGCCCCAGACGAGCTGGACGGTCCCCGACGGCGACCTGTTCGTCATGGGCGACCACCGCGAGGTGTCCGAGGACAGCCGCGCCTTCGGCCCCATCCCGATCTCGTCGGTGATCGGCCGGGCCGTGGTCCGCTACTGGCCGCTGGCCGACTTCGGGGTCATCCCGACGCCCGCCTACGCGCCGTAGCCGGCGGCGCCGCCCCTTGACGGCCCGTCATGGCGGTGAGATAGTTGCACGCGCAACCACATGATTCGGAGCGTCCCATGCCGGCCGTCAGTGTCGACGACATCACTGTCCTCCCCCGCATCCCCTCCCCCGACCCGATAGCCGCGCGCCACCGGGCCGCGGTCGCGCTGACCACCGCGCCGTCCGGTTTCGAGGGCGAGGGCTTCCCGGGGCGGCTCGCCTTCGCGGGCGCCTACCTCGAGGACCTCGACCCGTTCATCCACCTCGACCAGATGGGTGAGGTGGAATACGCGCCCGGGGAGGCCAAGGGCACGCCGTGGCACCCGCACCGCGGCTTCGAGACCGTGACCTACATGCTCGACGGCGTGTTCGAGCACAGCGACAGCAACGGCGGCGGCGGCGTGATCACCAATGGCGACACGCAGTGGATGACGGCCGGCGCCGGGATCCTCCACATCGAGCGTCCGCCCGAGTGGCTCGTCGCCCAGGGCGGCCTGTTCCACGGATTCCAGCTGTGGGCGAACCTGCCGCGGGCCCAGAAGCTCGCGCCGCCGCGCTACCAGGACATCCGGGCCGGCGAGGTGGCCCTGGCGTCCTCGCCTGACGGCGGCGCCCTGGTGCGCGTGATCGCCGGCGAGGTCGCGGGCCACAAGGGGCCGGGGTCAACGTACACGCCCATCACCCTCGTCCACGCGACGCTCTCCCCGGGCGCCGAGCTGGCGGTCCCCTGGCGGAGCGACTTCAACGCCCTGGCCTACGTCCTCGCCGGCCACGGCACGGTCGGCACCGGGCGACGTCCGGCGCGGATGGGCCAGCTGGCGGTGTTCGGCCCCGGCAACACGCTGACGCTCTCGGCGGACCGGGCGCAGGAGAGCCGCGCGCCCACGTTCGACGTCCTGCTCCTGGGGGGCCGGCCGATCCGGGAGCCCATCGCGTGGATGGGCCCGTTCGTGATGAACACCCGCGAGGAGGTCATCGCGGCGTTCGCCGACTACCACGCGGGGCGACTGGGGACCATTCCGGCGGTCCACGGCGCGCCGACCACCATCGAGACCTCGAGCCCGGCGGGCCGGGCATAGCGGACGGGACCGCCCCGAAGCCGGGGGGCCGAGACCAGGCCGTTCCGCCGGGCGGGGCGCAAGCGCGCGTGTGCCGTGCGGTTTCCGCCGGATGCCCGTGGGGCGGTCCTTACGGGGCGCGCCGCCGCCGCCCCGGGCGCCGCGCCGCAGCC
>JAKAMV010000664.1 GCA_021812735.1 Chloroflexota bacterium
ACCTGTTACTACTGCGGCGAGTGTTCGGACACCTGTCCCACGCAGGCCGACCCCGGCGGGTTCATGGCCGCGGCGCGTCGCTACGCCATCGCCAGCTACGATCGCACGCACCTGGCGCGCACCATGTACACGAGCCCCGTGCTCGGCAGCGTCATCGCCGTCCTGCTGGCGGCCTTCTTCGCCGTCTTCATGTACGCGAGCCATGGTCCGCAGAACGCGGCCTCGCTGGCGCTCTTCCAGTTCATCCCGGAAGAGTTGATCCACAACACCGGCGTAGCGGTGATGATCCTGGTCTTCTTGGCCGGCCTCGCCGGCGTCGCCACGATGGCGCGCGGCATCGCGCGCAGGGAACAGATCACCGTGCGTGACGTCGTCGGGAGCCGTGCTGGACTGAAGCGGTCGACCCAGGCACTCTGGGTGGCGCTGGGGATCGAGTCGCTGGGCCAGCGGCGCTACCGGGTCGACTGTGAGACGGTCCAGGAGGCGCAGCCGTGGTATCGCCGCCGCTGGTTCATCCATGCGGCAACGATGTGGGGCTTCCTCGGCCTGCTGACCGCCACGATCCTCGACTACGGCCTGGCGCTGCTCGGGATCAAGGCGACCGGGACGCCGGTGCCGATCTGGTACCCGGTGCGGCTCCTCGGCACGGTCGCCGGCATCGCCCTCATCTACGGCACGTCGCTGCTGATCCTCGATCGGCTGCGCGGCGCCAACCGATCGGCACGCGACTCCACGGCCGCCGACTGGATGCTGCTAGCTCTCTTGTGGGTCACTGGTGCCAGCGGGTTCCTGATCGAGCTCGCGCTCTACCTGCCGCAGCCGCCCCTCTGGGGTTACTGGGTCTTCCTCTTCCACGTTTCGGTGGCGATGGAGCTCGTGCTGCTCGCCCCCTTCATGAAGTTCGCCCACGCCGTCTACCGGCCGGTGGCGCTCTTCTTCTACGCCCTCGCCGAGCACCGAGGGACCGAGGGCAGCTGACCGCGGCCGTGACAGAGTGAACGGCCGGGGTGGTGAGCGACCCCGGCCGTTCCGGACAGTCGAGCCGAGGGGCCACGTGGCCCGCCGGTCAGCGGACCCCGGCCAGCTCCTGGAGGAGGCGCCAATATTCGCGGCGCTCCTCGCGGGTGGCCTGCATCTCCGGCGAGGGTGTGCCGTCTCGGAAGTGCTGCGCGAAACGGCCCTCGGTCTTGGCAAAGTCCAGGAAGTCGAAGACCGTGCCGTCCGGCAGCTTCGCCCAGTCCTCCTTGATGTTCGGGTTGCCCTGCAGCGAGAGGCGCTTGGCCATCGTCTCGCCCCGCCGCGGGTCGTACGTGAAGAGCGGGAACGCCCGCGAGTCGACCGCCAGCCGGGCCTGTCGGCTCGCCGCGTCGTCGGCGATGCCGTGCTCGGGCATGCAGGGCGTGTAGGCGAGGATGACCGCGGGACCCGGGTACTCGTTGGCCTCCATCACGGCGCGGTAAAAGTGGTTGATGTGCGCCGGCGTGGTGGCCGCGACGTAGACGTCCCGGTGCGCCAGCATGATCAGCCCGAGCTCCTTGCGCCGTTCGGGCCGGCCGTGGATCGCTTTCCCGAAGGCCGAGAGCTTGGTGATCTGCCCGCCGTAGGAGGCGGTCGACGACTGCCCTCCGGTGTTCGAGTAGACCTGCGTGTCGAGGACGAGCGCTTTGATGTCGGCGCCCGACGCTACCATCCGCGAGAGCGACTGGAACCCGATGTCGTACATCGCGCCGTCACCGCCGAAGACCCAGAGACGCCGCTCCGGGTGGCCGGCCTGATCCCAGCGGAGTCGGATCCCGAGCGCGTCCGCGGGACCGTTCTCGAAGAGCGAGTTGGTCCAGGGGACGAGGTACGGGTTGAACGGGTACGTGCTGCCGTAGACCGTGTTGCAGCCGGTCTCGGCCACGATGCCCATCGAGTCCGGGCCGTACACCTGGCGGGTCGCGGCGACCAGCATGCGGATCGCCGTCGCCTCGCCGCAGCCGGCGCAGGAACCCGCGCCGCCCACGTACCCCAGCGCATACTCGCCGAGCATCAGATCGGCGAGCGCCTTCTCATTGCGGTACTCAGGGGGCGTGACCGGCAGCGTGCGGAAGAACGAGAAGTCGCGGCGGTAGCGCTCGACGGTGCTCTCGCCCGACGACTCGGCCGCGACCTTGTCGATCATGATCAGCGCGTCGTGGCCCTGGGCCTTGCAGACGTCCACGCACTCCGCGCAGCCCTTGCAGTGCTGCGGGTCGACGAAGATCCCAAACATGGCGGGCTCGAGGCCCTTGCGGGCTGGGACCTCGGCGTACTTCTGCGTCCGCACGAAGTGCGAGCGGGCTGCCTCGGCCGCCTGCGCCCCATCGGATTGCTGGGCCGCGAAGGCGTCGATGGCCGGCTCCAGTCGCGACTCGGGCACCGCCACCGCCAGGATCGCGGTGTCCGGGCAGGCGCTGACGCACGCCATGCAGCCGACGCACTCCTCGGCGATGAACTTCGGGATGTGTGGTGAGAGGTTGCTGAAGTCGCGCACGGCCGCCGTGCCCGGCGGGATGATGCTGCGCGCCACACCGGTGTCGGCGGGGAGCTCGACGTCGGCCACGCCGCGGCGGTATGCGCCGACCACCGAGCGGTTGAAGTCTTCGACGTAGGCGGCCACGTCGAAGACCGTCGGCGACGTTTCGATCGCCTCGGCACGTGCGGCGTGTTCTTCGTCGCCGAGGAGGCCCTCGGGGCTCTCGACCACAGGAAGCGACTGCTCAGGCATCGGGGGCACCCACCAGGTGATGGACCACGTCGGTGGTCGAGAAGATCCCCACCGGGGTACGACCGTCATCGCCGACGACGATGAGCCGGTGGACGCGATTGAGTTCCATGAGCCCGATGGCCTCCTGGATTGGGGTGCTGGCCCGGCAGGTCAGCGCCGGCGAGGTCATCAGGTGGCGGACCTGCAGCCCCGGCCAGCTCGACCACAGGTGGTCGGTCGCCCGGGCCCGCACGAGATCGGTCTGACTGACCACCCCCACCAGGGCGCCGTCGGCATCCACGACCGGCAGGCCGTGGATGCGGTGTTCGTCGAGCAAACGGGCCGCTTCGGCCAGCGGGGCGTCGACGCGGACGACGATCGGCTCGTCGTGCATCAGCTCGCCGACCGTGCGCTGCGCGATCTCGGTCATCGGGACGCCTCCAGCGGGACCGCCGCCAACGGCTCCATCCCGATGGCCGCGGTCACATCGATCAGGTCGTCATACGCCCGTTCGATCACGGCGTAGTTGGCCTCCACGACACCGCCGCCTCGCTTGCCGAAGAAGCGCGGCAGGAGTTTGTGGACCGCCTCGAGGAGCGCGTCGCGGTCGAGGCCGGCCCGCGCCGCGAACGGGGAAACCCGGAGGAAGACGCCGACCTGCGCGACGCCCTGCATGCGGACGACCAGGTCGGGCCGGGGGGCGTATTCCGCGGCCAGCGCGGCCGTGTCGAGGGCGGTGAGTCGGATGTTGCGGGCGAGCATCTGGGCCCGCGCGTCGGCCGGCACCGACTGCCAGATGTCGGTGGGCTCCTTGAGCGGGGTCTGCACGAAGACCGTGCCGCCGTCCGTGAGCCCCGCCAGCGGATCGCCCATGCCGAACGCCGAGACGTCGTGCAGCGGCACGAACTCGACGTGCGTCAGCTCGTTGTGTTGGCGGATCGGCTCGCCGGCGATCGTCAGGTAGTAGGTCGTGGGCAGCCCCTTCTTTTCGGACCCGTAGCGGGGGTACGCCTGCACGTGCAGGTGGAAGAGCTCGCCCACGAGGGTGGCGAGGAACTTGTTCGTGGTGACGGACCCGAACCCGCCGATCGAATGGCCGCGCAGGCTGTACGCGCCGGCGGGGCGCAGGTCGATGTCGTGCGAGTCGAGCGCGAGTGGATGGTGGATCCCCACCACGACGTGCGGCTGGCGTCGCACGGCTTCGGTGTCCAGGAGCCGGTCGAAGACGGCGATCAGATCGCCCGCGGCCACGTCGCGGCTGCCCAGACCGGCCGAGACCGAGAGGACACGGGGCACCGCGGCGCCGTCCGCGGCCAGGTCGGCGAGGGCCGCCTTCGTTTCGCGCGTGAGCGGGTTGTCGGCGGCGGCCGGTTCGTCGGTCCGTTCGACGATCGCCACGGCCTGCGCGTGACGCAGGATCCCGGCGAGCATCGCGCCCGGGAACGGGCGGAACGCCGTCACGCCGATACAGCCCACCCGGCGGCCCTGCGCGCGGAGATGGTCGACGACCGTGATCGCGGTGTCCGCGATCGTCCCCATGGCGACCAGGATCTCCTCGGCGTCCTCGCAGCGGTAGGGGTTCACCAGGTCGTAGTGACGGCCGGTCAGCTCGCCCCACTCGCGCATCGCCTCGTGGGTCACCTCGGAGAGCCGATCGTAGAAGGCGCGCTGCGCGATGCGCCCCTTCATGTAGCTGTCTTGGTTCTGGACGACGCCCGTCATCAGGCCCTGCGCCGGGTCGAAGAGGTCGCGGATCGACGTGCGCGGGTCGCCCACGTACTCTTGCAGGAGCTCGTCCTCGGGCAGCTGGACGTTCTCCATGGTGTGGGTCGTCAGGAAGCCGTCCTGCACGCACAGGAAGGGGGTCTCGGTCTCCTCGGCGACGCGGCGGCAGATCGCGGTCAGGTCGGCCGCCTCCTGGGCGTTGCGAGCGAAGAGGATCCCCCAGCCCGTGTCGGCCACGCCCATGACGTCGTCGTGGCCGGCATGGATGTTGAGCGACTGGCTGGTGAGCGCCCGCGCACCGACGTGGAAGACCACCGGCAGGCGCTTACCAGAGATGACGTAGAGGACCTCTTTCATCAGGATGAGGCCCTGGCCGGCCGTGAAGTTCGTGACGCGCCCGCCGGCGAGCGCGAAACCCTCGGCGGCGCTGGCCGAGGAGTGCTCTGACTCGGGTTCGACGAAACGAAGAGGAGTCCCCCACAGGTTCGTGCGCCCCTCGGCGACCGCAGCCTGGTAGACCGCCGCCATCGTCGTGGACGGCGTGATGGGGTACGCGCAGGCCGCTTCCGAGATGCGGGCCTCGACGTGCGCGATCGCCTCTGAGCCGTCGACGATGACCGGGACGCCGGGATACCGAGGAGGGCGCGATGCATGGAGGGACGCGGCAGTATTCATGCGTACAGTCTCCATCCGATGGCGCGCAGCGGGACGGGCCGCTCGGCCCTCTGTCGCGGTCCGACGGTCGCGTTGTGCCCTACGCGACGGGGGAGGCGGGAGCGCGGCCGCGTTCCGGTGGGCCATCCGGAAGGGTAGGGCCGCTCATGCCACCGGCGGTCAGGTGCGTCGCTCACGCCATCGCCGGTCGGTTCTCAGTGGGTCTGCGCGCTGATGCGGCGGGTGAAGCCACAGATAGGGCAGGTGGCGATACCGGTCGTTGCGTCGAGTTCGAGGCGCGAGGCGCAGCCGTTGGTGCCGCAGAAGAAGCGGCGATCGAACCCGCGCTGGGCGCGGCGGCGCAAGCGACGCCGCGCGTCGGCTTGCTGGTAGGTGGTGGGTGTGTTCACGTGGTTCTCCCTGCGCCACACCGCGGGATTGGGACGGAGGCGCGTATTGCGGCTCGCCGTCAAGACAGTAGATGACGCGAGCCCTGTCGGTGTCGTAGCGCGCGCGGGGAGCGTTGCTCGACCCGCCGCGGGCGCCAGCGACGTTCAACTGGTGCGGTTATTGTGAGCCCCCTGGCGCCGGGCGTCAAACGGCGTGCCCGACGGCGCCGGCACGGGTACCATTGCCGATCGTGTCGGAGGTAGTGGTCCTCGAGGGCGTGTCGGTCACGCGTGACGGGCGCCC
>JAKAMV010000665.1 GCA_021812735.1 Chloroflexota bacterium
CAGGAGGCGTGCCATGGTGGCCACGAAGTCGACGAGGACGGTGCGCTTGACCCGCTCGCTCTCGACCGTGCCGAAGTCCACCGACGGGCTGACGTCGAGCAGGAACCATGCGGTCAGGTCGCGGTCCTCGTGGTAGTCCCGCACCCACGGCTCGTCGAGGCGGGCCGTGACGTTCCAGTCGATGTAGCGGACGTCCTCGCCCGGCTGGTACGGCCTGAGGCCCGCCAGATCGATCCCGTTGCCGACGAACAGGCTCCGGTAGTCGCCCTGGAGCAGGCCGTCCAGACGGCGGACGACCTTCCAGTCGAGGCGTTCGAGGATGCGCTCAGGCGCTGATTCGACCGTTGGACGACTCCCGCATGGGCACCACCGGTGCCTGGACCCGGGCCATCAGGGCCTCGAGGATCTGGTCGCTGGTCACGTTGTCGGCCAGCGCCTCGAACGAGAGCACCAGCCGGTGGCGCATCACGTCGAGCGCCATGTCCTTGACGTCCAGCGGCAGGACGAAGTCGCGGCCCCGGATCCGGGCGAGCGCCTTGGCCGTCAGGACCATGTTGATCGAGGCGCGCGGGCTGGCGCCGAAGCTGATGTACTTCTGCGCCTCGGGCAGCCCCGCCTTCTGCGGGGCCCGCGTCGCCTCCGCGAGGCGAACGGCGTAGTCCATCACCGCCGGGTCGACGTAGGTCCGGTCCACCTCGCCCTGGAGCTCGACGAGCTGGGCCGCGGTGATGACCTCGGCGACGGGCTCCTGGGGTCCCGTCTGGCGCTCGACAATGACGAACTCCTCAGTGCGGCTCGGGTAGCCCACGAGCACCTTGAGCATGAACCGGTCGACCTGCGCCTCCGGCAGGGCGTACGTGCCCTCGGTCTCGATGGGGTTCTGGGTGGCCAGCACGAGGAACGGGTCCGGCACCCGGTGCGTGTCGTGGCCGATGGTCACCTGGTGCTCCTGCATCACCTCGAGGAGCGCGCTCTGGACCTTCGCGGGGGCGCGGTTGATCTCGTCCGCGAGGAGCAGGTTGGTGAACACCGGGCCGAGGGAGGTGCTGAAGTCGCCGGTCTTCTGGTTGTAGATCCGCGTCCCGATGAGGTCCGCCGGCACCAGGTCCGGCGTGAACTGGATCCGCTTGAAGTCACCGCCGACAGACGCCGCGAGCGTCTTGATGGCCATCGTCTTGGCCAGGCCCGGCACGCCCTCGACCAGCAGGTGCCCGCGCGCCAGCAGCGCCACGATCATCCGCTCGAGCAGATGGTCCTGCCCGACGATCACCTTCTTGACCTCGTAGAGCACGCGCTCCATCGGGGTCGTGCCCACGCCGGGTGCTTGCGCGACTGGGTTCACGCCCTGCCCTCCTCAGTACTGGGGCAGGCCGGCAGCGCCGCCCGCCACGTCGATCGGGACCGCCAGGCCCACGCCCACGAAGACGTCCTGGGACGTCGGGTTCACGAGCGCGTCCACGATCCCCACCACCTGTCCTGCACGGTTGACCAGCGGCCCGCCCGAGTTGCCGGGGTTGACGGCCGCGTCGATCTGGATCAGCCCGGTCAGCTCCTGGCCGCCGGGCGCCTTGAACGAGCGTCCCAGCGCCGAGACCACGCCGGCGCTCATCGAGTCCGCCAGCCCGAACGGACTGCCGACCGCGAACACCTCGCTGCCGACGCGGAGCCCGCCCGGGTTGCCGAGCGTCGCCGGCTGGACGCCTGCCGGGATGGTCGCCGGCTGGAGGACGGCGAGATCGAGCTCGGGATGCGTCTGGACGACGATCGCCTGGGCCGTGGTGCCGTCGACGAAGGTGACGGTGATCGCCCCTGCCCCCTCGACCACGTGCAGTGCCGTCATGATGTCGCCCTGGTCGTCCACCACGACGCCGCTGCCCAGCGAGTCGCCGCCGGTCCCCGGCGAGCCGCTGCTCTCCGGGCCGGTCGCGCCGGCAGGGCTGGGCGATGGGCCCGGGCCGCTCGAGGCGGCCGCGCTCCGCGCCGCCTGCACCACCACCACCGAGGGGGCGATCTGCTGCCACGCCGTCTCAGAGAAGGCCGGCGGCGGCGTGACGGAGGCGAGCGCCGAGGCAATCGCCTCGTTGACCTGGGCTGGCGTCAGGGGCTTGGCCGCCGGAAAGGCCGCCGACCAGATGAGGATGGCGGCGAGGGCGGCGACGACGCCGCCAGCGAACGGGCCGATGCGCGCCGCTCCCGCCCGCCATCGGCGGGCTCTGCGGGCTGGCGCGGGATGCTGCTCCGCGGGCGGCGCATCGAATCGGTGGGACGGATCCGTCGGTTCGGTCTCCAGCTCGCACGGCGGGCTCGCCGCGCGTTCCCCGGCAAGGGTCGCGCCGAGCATGCGCCGCCATTCTGAGGTTTGCGTGAGGCCAGCCGGCGCCGGCGCCCGTCGTTCTGCCCCTTGCGGTCCCAACGACCGACCCCCGCGCGCGGGACCGCGTTCTCGTGATCGCTCGGCGCGGCGGTCTGCGGGTCCCCGCGGACCACGGCCGGCCGCGTGTCTCCAGGATCCGCTACGCCCCCGGCCCCTCCGCGGGCGCGGCCGCCGGTCCGCCGAAGCGCAGCGTCCGGAACGCGTACACGCGGGCACCCGGGTCGCGCCACGAGCCGGCGGGCAGGCCGGCCTTGCGCGTCGCGATGTCCAGCATCGCCACGCGGTCGAGCCCGTTCTCCTCGGCCACCTCGGGCAGCAGCAGGCCCCTCCGGCCCCGCAGCTCCACGACGATCCCGTCGATCCCGAGGCGCCAGGACAGCGGGTCCTCGAGCTCCACCATCGGCCCCAGCACCGACACGTCCACCTCGAGGCGGGGCAGCTCGTCGGGGGTCACGGGGCGGAACCGCGGGTCGGTGCGCGTGGCGCAGGCGGCGGCCTCGGCGACCGAATCGTGGACCGGGCGGTCCGGGTCCAGGATCCCCATGCAGCCCCGCAGCTCGCCCCCCTCGGTCAGGGTCACGAACGCCGACGCGCGGAGGTCGGTGGCCGAGCGCTCGTGCATCGCCTCGTCCAGCCCGGATGCCGGCTCGGCACGGCTGGCGACGGCGACGGCCGTCCGGGCCAGGGCGAGGAGCTGGCTGCGGGCCTCGTCCGGCACCGTCACGGGGCCGGGCAGGCGGTCGGCAGCCCCCGTCCGCGGAACCTCAGTCGCCATGGCGTCCACCTCCTCGTCCTGTGGCATGCTGCGCGCTTCCAGCCTCCGAGCGCAGGGCGGGATGGCCCGAAACCGGCCGGGAGACCCTTCCGGCCCCCCCTGGCGTGAGGGAGACTGGGGGCCGGAGGTCGACGCCGTGCTCAAGCCGCTCGCCCGCGCCGCACCCGTCGCGTCAGTCCCCAGCCTGCTCGCAACGCCGCAGGCCGATGGCGCCGTGCGCTGCGGCGTCTGCGCCCACCGGTGCCTCGTTCGGCCGGGCCGGCGCGGGATCTGCGGCGTCCGCGAGAACATTGACGGGACGCTGCTCTCCACCGCCTACGGCAACGTCGTCGCGGCGGCGCTCGACCCGATCGAGAAGAAGCCCCTGTTCCACGTGGCGCCCGGGTCGACGGCCTGGTCCATCGCCACGGCGGGATGCCCGTTCCACTGCACGTTCTGCCAGAACTGGGAGATCGCCCAGGGGCCCCGACTGGGGCTCCACCTCCCCGAGCGGCGCCTGACGCCGGCGCAGGTCGTCCGAGAGGCAGCGGCGCGCCGAGCGGGGGCGATCGCCTACACGTACGTGGAGCCCACCGTGTTCCTCGAGTTCGCGCTCGACACGGGACGCCTCGCGCGGGCAGCCGGCATGCGCAACCTGTGGATCACCGACGGGTACGCGACGCCCGAGGCGATCGAGCTGCTGGCAACGTGCATCGACGCCGCGAACGTCGACCTCAAGAGCTTCGACGAGCGCTTCTACCACCGGCTCTGCGGCGCCCGCCTGGCCCCGGTGCTCGAGGCGATCACCGCGATGCGCGCGGCGGGGATCTGGCTCGAGATCACGACCCTCGTCATCCCGGGCCACAACGACAGCTCCGACGAGCTGGAGGCCATCGCCGGCTGGATCGCCGAGCGCCTCGGGCCCGAGACCCCGTGGCACATCAGCCGGTTCCATCCCGACTTCCGCATGGCGGAGGCGCCCGCAACCCCTCTCGCGACCTTGCGGCGCGCGCTCGAGATCGGCCGGGCAGCCGGCCTGGCGCACGTCTACGTCGGCAATGCGCCCGAGCTCGGCGCCGAGGACACGTGCTGCGCCGGGTGCGGCACCGTGATCGTCGAGCGCAGCGGCTACCGCGCCCGGACGCACCTCACGGCGCTCGGCGCCTGCCCCGCGTGCGGACGGCCGATGGCGGGGATCGGGCTCGAGAAGGAGCCAGCGCGATGAGCGGGACGGGAACGGCGGTTCGAGAGCCGGCCGTTGCGGGCTCCTTCTATCCGAGCTCCGCGGACGCCGTCCTGCAGGTGGTGGACGGCCTGCTCGCCAGGTCTGCGGCTCCGGCGGGCGGCAAGGACCCGGTTGCGGCGCTGGTGCCGCATGCGGGGCTGTCGTACTCGGGCGTCGTCGCCGCGGCCGGGTGGAGGTCCCTTCTCGATCGCGCAGGCCACTCCCCCACCCTGGTGATCCTCGGCACGAACCACAGCGCCTGGTTCAACGGGGTCGCTGTCGCCGACGCTGGCGCATGGCGCACGCCAGTGGGCGACGTCGAGGTCGACGTCGACGCAGCCGCTCAGGTCCTCGAGCTGGGGTTGCCGTTCGGCGCCAGCCGGCCCGCCCATCGAGACGAGCACTCGATCGAGGTCCAGCTGCCCATCCTCCTCGCCCTTCGGGCGCACGCCCGAATCGTGCCCTGCTCCGTCTCCGCCGGGACGGGCCCCCAGGCCGTCGATGCCGGCGCGAGGCTCGGGACGCTGATTGCCGAGCTCCGCTCCGCGGGACGCGACATCCTCCTCGCCATCAGCACCGACATGGCCCACTACCCCGCCCACGAGGAGGCGGTCCGCGTCACAGAGCGCCTCGCGCCGGCGATCACCTCCCTCGACCCGGCCCGCCTCGCCCGCCTCGAGCGCGCCGAGGCGGCCTCCGGGGCCCGCGGCATGGTGTGCGGCATGTGCGGCATCCAGCCCGCGGTGCTGGGGCTCGCGGCGGTCCGCGCCATGGGGGCCTCCACGGGGACCGTCGTGGCAGCGGCCACCTCTGCCGACGCCGGGGGCGATCCCCACCGCACCGTCGGCTACCTCGCGGTCTCCTTCGCCTGAGCGGCGTCCGGTCCAGCCGGCTCACGACGGGGGCACAGCCCCCGCGACATAGCGCGCGAAGAGGTCCGTGTAGGCCGGCAGCCCGCGCTCGTAGCCGATCGCCCAGAACCCGGCGCCGGCGAGCCCCCGCTGCTCGCCGAGGCCCAGCTTGACGGCGAGCGTGGCCGGCGAGTCCACGTAGACCGCGGTCCACGCCACGCCCGACGGGTTCCACGTCCACCCGAAGCTCGAGCGCCAGTTCGCACAGCGCTTCGAGGCGTACGACCAGGGCGACGTCGACTGGAGCCTCGCCGAGTCGCTGAGCTACGCCTCGCTCCTGCTCGACGGCGTCGACGTCCGGCTGACCGGTCAGGACACCCGCCGCGGCACCTTCTCGCACCGCCATGCCGTTCTGGTCGACTACGACGACGGCAGCGAGCACGTGGCGCTCGAGCACGTCGCCGCTCGGCTCGGGGGTAGTCCCCCGTTCGAGCATGCGGCTCGGCCCGGGCGTTTCACGGTTCGCGACTCGTTCCTCTCCGAGTACGCGGCGCTCGGCTTCGAGTACGGCTACTCGGTCGAGGCCCGCCAGGCGC
>JAKAMV010000666.1 GCA_021812735.1 Chloroflexota bacterium
TCTCGCTGGGCGGCGCACCTGATGGTGTTCTTCGTCTTCCTGCACATGATGCGCGTCTTCTACCACGGTGCCTACAAGCCGCCGCGAGAGTTCAACTGGGTGGTGGGGGTGGTGCTCCTCTTCCTCACCCTGATGCTCTCCTTCACCGGCTACCTGCTGCCGTGGGACCAGATCGCCTATTGGGCGATCACGATCGGCACCAACATGGCCAACTACGCGCCGCTCTTCAACAAGCCCTCGCAGCTGATCCTGCTCGGTGGGATCGAGGTCGGGCAGAACACGCTGCTGCGCTTCTATGTCCTCCACATCATGGCGTTCCCGTTGATCGCCGCCGTCTTCATGGCGGTCCACTTCTGGCGGATCCGCAAGGACGGCGGGATTTCGGGGCCGCTATGAGCGCACATGCCGTCGTTGTCGGTTCCGCCTCGGCCTGCACGCTCCTCCCGGCCCCTCTGGTGATGCGACATGACTGAGACGCGACTTGCGCAGCGGACCCCGACGCCCGCCGCGCCGCCCGAGCGGCGCACCACGGAGATCGACAAGCAGCGCGTGCCGATGGCGGCCAAGCCGTACCGGCTCCTCGCGCTGGTCAAGCAGGACGCCGTCGTACGGGTTCAGAAGGAGCCCGACGACACGGTCCTCACCTGGCCGCACTTACTCGCGATCGAGTTCTTCGCGGCCGCCATGATCAGCATCTTCCTGCTCTTGATGGGCGTCTTCGTCAACGCCCCGCTCGAAGACCTCGCGAACGGCAACGTCACGCCGGAGGTGGCGAAGGCGCCCTGGTACTTCGTGGGGCTCCAGGAGCTGCTCACGGCGTTCCACCCCACGGTCGCCGGCGTGCTGGTGCCGACGTTCGTGCTGGTGGGTGCCGCCCTGATCCCTTTCATCGACCGCGGCCCCGACGGGACCGGCGGCTCGCATCGGCCGTCCGACCGCAAGGTCGGCATCATGCTGTTCAGCTACATCGCGATCTTCGGGCTCTTTCTGACCTTCGTGGGGGCGTTCTTCCGGGGCCCGGGGTACGCCTTCGAGCTGCCCTGGATCAGCGGCCTCCACTTCGCGCTGTGACCCCCGCGCCACATCGTGACGCTTGCCGTCGACTGCTGAGGGAGACGTCCACAGGATGGGGAACTGGAAACTGACGGTCTCGGAGCAGCCCCGGGCGCTCACCCCCGAGGTGCTCAAGTCCATGCGGACCGGACGCACGGCGGGGCTCTCGCGCCGACAGCTGCTGCGGCGTTCGCTGGGTGCCGGGGTGGGGCTTTGGCTGGCCGAGCTGGTGGGCGGAACGATCGGGTTCCTGTGGCCCAACCTGGCCGGGGGCTTCGGCGGCAAGGTGCAGATCGGCGACATCAAGGTCGTGGCCGCATCGCCGGCGACGAGCGGCACCAAGTTCAGCGAGGGGGCACCCGCCTACTTCCAGGACGCGCAATCGTTCATCGTGCTGCTCGACCCTTCCCGCGGGTTCATCCCGGGCGACAACCCGGAGGGTGACGGCGCCACGACCAACGTCCGCACGCTCTGGCAGCGCTGCACGCACCTCGGCTGCAAGCCGAACTTCTGCGCCAGCAACTTCTGGTTCGAGTGCCCCTGTCACGGCTCGCGGTACGACCGTCTCGGCATCAAGGTGCGCGAGCTCGGGCCGGCCCCGCGCAGCCTCGACCGCTTCGCCTCGACGATCGACGCGGCGGGGATCCTGACGATCGACACGGGCAAGATCACGCTCGGCCCGTTGCCGGTCTCGCTCGGGCAGCCTGGATTGATCCCGGCCAAGGGTCCGGGCTGCCTGTGAGCAGCACGGACGGCCACGGCACGGGCCGTGACCTCGAGCCGCGCGCCGCGAGCGAGCCGGGCCTCCAGCGGTTCGCGGCCCCCGACACGGCGCACACGGTGGGGCTCAGCGAGGACCGTGCCGCGCAGATCGTGCGGCAGACCGGCAACGCTCGGGCGATTGCCTTCCTCGCCGTGCTGGTGATCGCGCTCTTCATCCCGATCTACTGGTTCTACGACTTGGGCGTCCCGGCGGTCGCCAACACGAGCCGCCTCGAGAAGGAGGCGCAGGCGCAGCAGGTCACCGCGATCCAGGCCGGGGAGCAACTCTTCCTCGCCAACTGCGCCCGATGCCACGGGCCCCAAGGCCAGGGCGGGATCGGGCCGCCGCTCAACGACCAGGGCAAGCTCTACAACGCCCTGACACCGGCCGGCGCGCCAGGCCCAGGACACCTCAACCCGAACTACATCCGGAATGTGCTGACGGTCGGCGGCCGCTACGTCTGCGGCGACCCGAACAGCCTCATGCCGATCTGGTCCGACGTGAACGGCGGCCCGCTCAACTATCAGCAGATCAACGATCTGATCGCGTTCATCACCGCGAGCAAGGACGTCAGCTGGGTCTACCAGCCGGCCGCCTCGCCGGGGCAAACGGCGGGTCCATCGGCGATCCACCATGGCTGGCGCGACCCCCACTACACGCCACCTCCGGGCGCCACACCGGTGCCCGCCTGCTGGCGTGCCACGCCGAGTCCCGGCTCCGCCGGCGCCGGTGGGGCTGCGGCCTCGGCGCCCGCGATCGCGAACCCCGGCACGGCCCAGAACCTGCGCGTGATCAAGCTCGACGAGACCGCCCAGCTACAGATCACCGACGCGAGCGGGCAGCCCGTCTCGACGATCTACGTCAAGAAGGGCGAGACGGTCCGCTTCGAGATCACCAACACCGCCGGCTTCACCCACAACTTCTACGTCGGGCTGGTCGCGGACCTCCAGGCGAGCAACATGGCGAACCTCGAGGGCGTCCCGGACTTCTCGTCGGGGACCGAGCGCGTGGACTACACGTTCAACCAGGATGGGCAGTTCGGCTTCGGGTGTTTGGTGCCGGGCCACTACACGACGATGCACGGCACCATCCAGATCGAGCCCTAGTCGTCCCCAGAGCACGGAGCAGGAGGAAACGTGGCGGAGCGCGCGTTGCCGCCGGGCGGCAGCCGCAGGCGGGCCTTCTTCGGCGCCTTCGATGCCGACGGCTGGACCTGGGCGGGGATCAAGGCATTCGGCTGGTTCCTGCTCCTGGTCCTGCTCCTCGGCTATCTCCCCGACAGGGCGTACTACTTCACCGTGTTCCCCACGATCGACCTCGGCGCGAACGTGGCGAGCCCGATCAACCTCTGCCCGCCCGACAATGCCGACCTGCCCTGCCCCGCGCCCAAGGGGTCGGTGATCCCCTGGCAAGGGAACCCCGCCCAGCTCTCGCTTCCGCAGGGCCGCACCGACGCCGCCGCGATCATCACGGGCACCAACCTGTACCTGGCCGGCGGCAAGGGACCCGGCGGGGTGAGCGCCGCGGTCTTCCGCACGAGCGTCTCCAGCGACGGCAACTTGACTCCGTGGACGACGGCGGCGCCACTCCCCGCGCCGCGGGCCAGCGCGGCGGTCGCGGCGCTGGCCGGCACGACCCTCGTGATCGGCGGGGCCGACGCATCGGGCGCCGCCACCGACACCGTCTACGAGGCGGTGGTCGACAACGGTGCGATCACGGGTTGGAAGGCGCGGAGCGACCTGAAACTGCCCCGGCCGCTGGCCGGCGCGATCGCGATCCCCGGTCCGACCAGCATCTGGCTGCTGGGCGGCCAGAACGCCGACGGCACCTACAGTCGGACCGTCTATCGCGCGGTCGCCGACCCTACGACGGGCGCGCTGGGGCCGTGGCGCGAGCAGGCGGCGCTCGTGATGCCGGCCGCCCGCGCCCTGGCGTTCGGCGCCCAGGTCGGCAACTTCCTCTACGTCGTGGGCGGCCAGGACGCGCACGGCGCGCAGCCGAGCGTCTTCCGGCTCGCGCTCGACGCCAAAGGTGAGCCCGCGGTCGACCCGGTGACTCATGGCGTCCTGGGTTGGAGCGTGAGTCTGCCATCGCAGGCACTCCCGGCGGCTCGGACCGACCCGGCCGGGTTCGTCGCGGACGGAGCCCTGTACATCGTGGGTGGCCGGGACGCGGCCGGGACGCCGACGGACTCCTTCTATTGGGCGACGCCGGACCCGTCCGGGAATTTCCCCGGCGGGTGGCAGCAGCTGGCCCAGGACAACCTCGGCGCGAGCGGCGAAGCGGAGCCACGCGCTGGGAGCGCGGCGGTGGTCACGAGCGGCCACGCCTTCGTCATTGGCGGGGATGGCCGCACGGGCCCGTCGGTGGCCACGTTCCGCAGCGACATCGCCCCGCGACCACCCTTCTTTGCGCTCGGGCTGGTCGGCATGACGATCCCGGCGCTCTCGATCAAGGGCGACATCGGTCAGCAGCTGGGCTACGTGATGGCGGGCATCGTGGGTGGCGCCGACTTCGTCCTGCTCATCCTCGTCGGCGTGGCTCATTCGCACCACCGCGCCACGCGACGCCTCCTGTCGCGATTGACGCGCGGACGCGTGCGTCCGCCGCTGGAGGACGATTACTCGATCTGAAGGGGTCAGCGCGAGGTTCAGGGGGCCGCAGCGGACCGTCGACGGGATCAGGGGCGCCGGCGGGCGAGCCAGGAGGGCGCGTCGGAGCGTCGCAGCGGGGCCGCCTGCAGCGCGCCGATCCGCTCGTCGGTCGTCAGGAGAGCGGCAGCCCGGTCGCCCTCGACGAGGAGCCATGCGCCCGGCTCGAGCGCATCCACCAGCAAGCGGACGGCAGCGGGCGCGAAGTCCGCGCCGCTCACGGCCGTGTCGAGCTGGGGAACCACCGCCAGCCGGTAGCGCCCCGCAGGGATGCGCCGCAGCTCGGCCGCTTCGACGATCTGCCAGGCGAACGCTCCGGGCAGCGGGAGGTCGGGCGAGGGCGGGGCGAGCCAAACGGCCGGGCCGGGAAACGCCCGTTCCGCCGCCTGGGCGATCCAGGCGAGCACGTGCTCGCGGGCGGCGTGTCGACGGCGGGCCCATGCGGCCAACTCGCGGTCGGCGGCGGCACGCAGCTGGGCGACGCGACTCGGCGAGCCGTCCGCGCCGGCTGAGAGGAGGACGGCCCCGGCGTCGATCAGGCGCGCGGCCGGGTCCGAAGCGCCCTCGCGCCGATCCGGACCAGGCGGCAAGGTCGCGGCGGTCTCCGGCGTCTGGCCGGCGGGGAGGGCATCGTCCACCCGGCGGTCCGCTGCGAGGAGCGGCAGGTCGCCCCCGAGCGAGAGCCCCGCTGACGCGGTGGCGCCCGCGCCGGGCGTCGCAAAGGCGGTGCCGGAAAACGCGGTGCCGGCAAACGCGGCGAGTGCAGCGAGCGCGGCGCAGGTCGCCTCGAGCGTGGGTCCCGCGACCAGCAGGGCAGCGGGCCGCAGCGGTGCGATCGCCGTCGCCCAGGCCTCCAATGGCTCGCCGGACGGGAGCGCCAGACCGCTTGCGTCGACGGCGACGCCGGTCCACGTCTCGAGGCCGGTCTCTACGGCGGCGCGGGTGGCCGCCTCGCTCTCGGCGATGCCCGCCATACCCTCGATGCGCAGCAGGTCGGCACCGGCGTCGGCCAGGGCGCCCACATGCGCGCGATGTTCCGCCGCGGCCGTCGCGAAGTCCGGGGCGGGGAGGGCCGGCTGGAGCCCTTCCAGCGGGTGGATCAGTCCCGCCACGCGCACCGATGGCCGGGGCTCACGGTCGCGCCCGGGTCGGTCGTCTTCCGCCGCCATCTCGGCCGCCTCGCGCGCCAACTCGAGCGCGACGGCGACCCATTCCTGCACGCGCCGGGCGGCTCCGATCCGCGCCAGCGACCGTCGATGCAGGTTGCCGGTGGGCGCCGTCAGGACGTCGGCGCCTGCCCGGGCCACGTCGACGTGCAGAGATCGG
>JAKAMV010000667.1 GCA_021812735.1 Chloroflexota bacterium
ACGGGTGGAAGGTCGGTGACCGGGTCGCCGGCACCTCGCACGACGCCTGCGGCGTCTGCCAGAAGTGCGTCGAGGGCCAGTACAACCTGTGCGAGAACTACGGAAGGCCCGGGCTCCACAAGCAGTACGGGCACAACCACCAGGGCGCCGACGCAACCTACGTGGTGCAGGGCGTGAAGACGATCTTCCGGCTCCCAGACGGGCTGACGTTCGACGACGGCGCGCTCGTGGACCCGGCGTCGATCGCGCTCCACGTCGCCAACCGCGGCGGCGTCCGGCCGGGCGACACCGTGGCCATCACGGGCGCCGGGACGATCGGGATGCTGGCGGGCGACGCGGCGCTGGTCCGCGGCGCTGGCCGGGTCATCGTCGTCGGTCGCGGGTACCGCCTCGCAAAGGCGGCGTCCATGGGCTTCGAGACCGTGGACTCCACGGCTGGCGACGCCGTCACGACCGTCCGGGCGATGACCGGCGGCCTCGGCGTCGACGTCGCGCTCGAGTGCGCGGGCGCGCCCGAGACGGTCAACGCGGCGCTCGGCATGCTCCGGCGCGGCGGGCGGTGCGCGGCTGTGGGCATCCCCACCGAGGGCGTGACGATCGGGTTGCAGAGGCTCGTGCTTGACGAACTGGAGCTGGTCGGGTCGCGGGCGTCGGCGGGCGAGATGCGGAGGGTCATGCCACTCGTTGAGCAGGGACGCGTGCGCGTGCGCGAGATGGTCACGCATCGCTTCTCGCTCACCGACTACCCGAGGGCGCTCGCCACGTTCAACGATCGGGCAGGCGGCGCGATCAAGATCATCGTCAACCCATGACGCGGGCCTCACGATCCTGCTTGCCGCGGGCACCAGCTGGCCGCGGGGCACCAGTGGCGAACCCGCACCACATCCTCACCGCACAGCTGCTCGCCGTGGGCATCGAGCTCACGCCCGGCGAGACGCGCGATTCCGACGGCGGGGGGCTCGCGGCTTGACCCGGACTCGGTCGTGGCGAACCGGACGCCGGGCGCCGCGGCGGTTGCCGCCACCGCATCGCCCCACGTCGTCTCGCGCTCGGCCCAGATGTAGCCCAACCCAGTGCGGCGCGGAGCGTGGCCTCGGCGTCCGCCGCGACCTCAGCCCCAGGCCGGAGCGCCCGTCCCGCGGCGTCGACCTCGTCGACCGCGGCGATCCGAGGGCCGCGCCAGTCGGGCGCGCAGGCGCGCGGGCCGAAAGCCGGCACATCCTCAACCTGCGACTGTTTCGCGCGGGCCGCACGGACGCTACCGGGCCGCGGTGAGAACGGCGCCGGAGTGTGGCCCGGAGCCGCCTACGCGGGCTCGAGCAACAGGGACCGCAGCCGCTGCCGCGCGGCATCCTCGGGAGCGAGGCCCGGCAGGATCGCCGAGCGGTAGACAGCCCGGTCCGCCGGCGCATCCCGCCGCCAGCCAGGTGGCCGCCGACGGAGCGGAAGTTGACGAGCCCGAGGAGCGGGGCGGGTCCCTCAGGATGCTCGTGGTGGCGCATCCGGCTCTGGCGCTTGACCGTAGATCGACCACACCACCACACGGTACGCCACGCGATGATCGGGCCTGAGCACCAGCCCCCACGCGACCGGGCACCGGAGATCGGTGACAGAATAGCGCCTCGGCGCGTTGACCACCCCTGGGAGCACGATGAGCTATCTCGACACCTTCAGCCTTGCAGGTCGCGTCGCATTCGTGCCGGGTGGCGGCGGTGCGATCGGCACTGCCGTCGCCAAGGCGCTCGCCGGGGCCGGCGCCCGCGTGGCGATCGCGAACCACACGCTCGACAAGGCCGAGGCGGCTGCCGAGGCGGTACGTTCGGCAGGCGGCGACGCGATCGGGCTGCAGGCCGATGCGACCGTCGAGGCCGACTGCGAGCGGGCAGTCTCCTCGACCGTCGAGCGGTTCGGGCGCCTGGACATCGTCGTCAACTGCGTCGGTGGCGGGGCCGGCAAGGTCCTGTTCGACGCTCAGGAGTACCCGAGGGACGCCTGGGACTGGATCATGGAGCTCAACGTCAGGGGCGTCCTGGTGCCGACGCAGGCGGCCGTGCGAGCGATGATTGACGCAGGTCATGGCGGCAGGGTCGTGAACATCAGCTCCGTCCGCGCCAAGCTGGGGATTGGCGCCGGCTACTCGGCCTACGTGGCGGCCAAGGGGGCCGTCGAGTCGCTGACCCGCCAGTGGGCGACCGAGTGGGCCCGTCATGGCATCAACGTCAACGCGATCTCCCCGACGTTCGTCGACACCCCACAGGTTGCGATGCTCCTGGATGATCCGACCTTCCGGGACGGTATCGTCCGACGGATCCCCCTTGGGCGCGTCGGCGCTACCGAGGACATGACCGGCGCAGTCGTCTTCCTGTGCTCCGATGCGGCCTCGTTCATCACGGGGCAAGTGCTCGGGATCGACGGCGGCCTCACGGCGACCCAGTAATCCCGCCGTCACGCGGGCATCCAGATCGGCAGGATGGTGCTCGAGCCCATCCGTGACCGCGCCCGTCCCGTCGGCAACCGGCCCACTGCCGATCGCCCGGGATGCCGAGCCACACGACCCTTGACGCATTCTTGAGGGGACCTTGCCCCAACCCCGATGGCATGTGGCGAGCCACCGCCGGAAAATGGCCTTCAGCACCGGCAGACAGCCCGGGCCGCCTCGCTCCTGCGAAGTCCATTGCCCGTTTGCGACGGACCCCTCTGGTGACGACCACCTCAAAGCCCACTGACGCCCTCGGCCTTCCGCCGAGCCAACGCGCCCCGCGAGTCCTCGTGGTGGATGACGAGCCGCCGATCGTTGACCTCATCGCCGGCTACCTCGACCGCGAAGGGTGGAGGGTGCGGACGGCTGGCGACGGCCACGAAGCGCTAGCCGAGGCCCACGAATTCGGGCCCGACGCGGTCATCCTGGACCTGATGCTGCCGGGCCTCGACGGCATCGAGGTCTGCAAGCAGCTCCGGACGTTCTCCGACGCCTACGTGCTCATGCTCACCGCCCGCAGCGAGGAGGTCGACCGGATCGTCGGGCTGGCGGTGGGGGCGGACGACTACCTGGCCAAGCCGTTCTCGCCGCGGGAGCTGGTCGCCCGGGTCAAGGCGCTGCTGCGGAGGCCGCGGACCGCTGCGCTGACAGCGAGTCCGGGCGCCCCGAGCCCGGGCCTGACGATCGACGCGGGGCGCCGCGTCGTGCGGGTCGACGGGCGACCTGTCGAGCTGACGGTGACGGAGTTCGACCTGCTGGCGGCGCTCGCTGGGGAACCCGGGATCGTCATGCCGCGCTCCCGCCTGTTCGACGCCGTGTGGGGCGAGGGGTACCTCGCCGACGACCACCTCGTCGACGTGCACATCGCGAACATCCGCCGCAAGCTCGGGGACGACCCGGCGAGCCCCCGCTTCATCGACACCGTCCGGGGCATCGGCTACCGGATGCGCGAGGCGCAGTGATGGTCCCCCGCTCGCTCCGGGCGCGGCTCCTTGCGGCCTTCGTCGCGGTCGCGGTCGCCGCGCTCGGCACGGTCGGCGTCGCGGTGCTCCTCGTCGGGCCGCCCTACTTCTCGGAGGCGATGGGCCACCTCCCGGGCGACCCCATGGGCCTGGCCATGGGGATGGCGACCCAGATGGCGTTCGTGGACGCGATGCGCCGGGCGCTCCTCGCGGCGACCGTGATCGCCCTCGTCACCGCAGCCTTGGTGAGCCTGGCTGTCGCGGCGCGGATCGCCCGACCCGTGACGCGGCTCGCCGACGCGTCGCGACGCATCGCCGCCGGGCACTACGCGGAGCGCGTCGACACCGCCGAGCCGGGCGAGATCGCGGATCTCGCTACCTCGTTCAACGACATGGCCGCCTCGCTCGAGGCGACGGAGCGGCGCCGGATCCAGCTGGTCGGCGACGTCGCACACGAGCTGCGCACACCCCTCTCGACGCTCGACGGATACCTCGAGGGGCTCGAGGACGGCGTCATCGCCCCGAGCGCGCAGACGTGGCACCTGCTCCGCGCCGAGACGGCCCGGCTGACCCGGATGGTGAACGAGCTCGCGGAGCTCTGGCGAGCGGAGTCGCACCAGCTCCCGCTGCACGCCGAGGACCTCGACGCCGCCGAGGTGGCGCGCGAGGTCGCCGCTCGCTTCGTACCTCAGGCAGCCTGCCGGGGCATCGCCATCGCGGTTCCCGGGTCGCACGTGGCCGTGAACGCCGACCGCGACCGGGTTGCCCAGATCCTGTCGAACTACCTCTCCAACGCGCTCCGCCACTCGCCCGACGGCGCAGCGATTGAGGTCCGGGCCTCCACGGCGGGCGGCTGCGGTCGGCTGTCGGTGACCGACCACGGGCCGGGCCTCGCCGCCGACCAGCTCGAGGCAGTGTTCGAGCGCTTCTACAGGGTCGACCCGGCGCGGACGCGGGCCGACGGCGGCGCTGGGATCGGACTCGCGATCGTTCGCGCCCTCGCCGACGCGATGGGCGGCCGGGCGTGGGCCGAGAGCGGCGGCCCGGGAGCCGGGGCGACGTTCATCGTCGACCTGCCGGCGGCCTGACGGGATCGAGCGGCCGGCCACCGGGGACGCTTCCGTCGCGCCTTGACCGAGTCTTGACCGGGATCTGACCCGCTCTCCATCGACCTCCCGTGACGCCCGGCCGATCATGGCATCGGCCCGATTCGGCCAGCACCGCATCGCAGGAGGCGCCGGCGCCGGCGCCAGGAGCACCGAACGTCCTCGCCGTGTTCATCACCGAGCCGGCCGCTGACGTGAAGAGGTACGCGCAGCGCGCCGGACGTCGACGGCAGGCCCGCTCAGCGCGGCCGCGGACAACCCGCTGGCAGCACCGCCTCATGTGCGCGTCAACCCGCCCGGGGGATCGCGGGCAGGCTCCGTCTGCGCAGCCGGAAGGCGGGTCCCGCAACACGACTGGAGCCCGGTCGGCATCGCTTCACCGTCCGTAGCCGCTGCCGTCCGTCGCTGCCGCCGCTCGACCCGCGACCGGAAGCAACTTGTCAGCTTGCTGGCCCAGCCTCGCCCGAGTGACCGCGGCGGCGGCGGCGGCCGTGCCCGGGGTCAGCTCCCGGGCGGCTCCCAGCCGCGGCGGGGAGCACGCACGCCAGGCCGAGGATCGCGGGTCCGGTAGAGGATGTACGGTCGCACCACGTAGCCGAGCGGCACGCTGAAGACGTGGACGAGGCGCGTGAACGGCCACATCGCGAACAGGGCGAGCGCCGCCAGCGCGTGGGCCTGGAAGGTCGGCGGAGCGGCGGCCATCAGGTCGGGCTGCGGCTGGAGCAGCAGGATGCTCCGGACCCAGACGGAGACATCGGTGCGGTAGTCGTGGCCGATGCCGAGGGCGTTGAGCCCCACGGTGTTCACGAGCCCGATGGCGATGACCAGGCCGAGCACGACGTACATCGCCTTGTCGGCTGGGGTCGTGACCTGGAGGATGGACCGGGTCAGCCGACGCCGGGCCACGAGCATGACGAGGCCGGCGGCCGCCGCGATCCCCGCGACCGCCCCGGCGAGCGCCGCCACCGCGTGGTACAGCTCGTTCGGGATGCCGAGGGCCGCCGTCCACGACGCGGGCACGAGCAGGCCGAGGATGTGGCCCCCGAACACGGCGAGGATGCCGAAGTGGAACAGCGGGCTCGCGATCGCGAGCTGCTGACCCTCGTAGAGCTGCGAGGACCGGGTGGTCCAGCCGAACTTGTCGTACCGCCACCGCCAGAAGAGGCCCACGACGAAGGTCGTCAGGCAGACGTAGGGGAGGACCACCCACAGCAG
>JAKAMV010000668.1 GCA_021812735.1 Chloroflexota bacterium
TCGGGAGCGTGAAGCGGGCGTCCTGGCTGCGCGCGAACAGCGGCCTGCCCTCCGTGAAACCGGTCACGTGCTCGCCCGAGACGTAGTTGATCGACAGCAGCCCGCCGGCGTCCGGGTCCGCGCCCGTGGCGAGCGGCAGCAGCTTGGCGTAGAGGTCGTCGGGGGCTGCCTCCGCGCCCAACGCCGCCGCCACCTGGCCGAACAGGCCGATCCAGGCGTCGAGGTCCGACGAGCCGTTGTTGGCGTGGGCCATGGCCACCGACTTGCCGTCCGGCGTCATGACGAGGTCGATCTCCTCGTGGATGCGGGCCAGCCCCTGCTCCAGGACGATCATCGCGAACACCGACGTGCCGGCGGACACGTTCCCCGACCGTGGCCGGACGGCGTTGGTGGCGACCATCCCGGTGCCGGCGTCGCCCTCCGGGGGGCAGAGCGGGATGCCCGCGTCGAGGTGGCCGGAAGGGTCGAGCAGCGCGGCCCCTTCGGCCGTCAGCCGCCCGGCTGGCCGGCCGGCCGTCAGGACAGTGGGCAGGACGTCCCGCAGCGCCCAGCCGAGCCCGCGCGGGGCCACGAGGCCGTCGAACGCGGCGAGCCGGGAGGCGTCCCAGTCGCCGGTCAGCGGGTCGATCGGGAACATGCCGGAGGCCTCGCCGACACCCATGACCCGCTCCCCTGTGAGCTTCCAGTGCACGTAGCCCGCGAGGGTGGTCAGGTGGGCGATCCGGGGCACGTGCGGCTGGCCGTCGAGGATCGACTGGTACAGGTGGGCGATGCTCCAGCGCTGCGGGACGGAGAAGTTGAGCAGGGGCGTCAGCTCCGCGCAGGCCGGGCCGGTGATGTTGTTGCGCCACGTGCGGAACGGCACGAGCAGCTCGTCCTGCGCATCCAGTGCCACGTAGCCGTGCATCATCCCGCTGCACCCCAGGGCGGCGACGCGGGTCAGCTCAACCGCGTAGCGGTCGCGGACGTCGGCGGCGAGCGACGCGTAGCAGGCTCGCAAGCCGTCCCAGACGTCCTCAAGGTCGTATGTCCAGACGCCGTCCCGGAGCCGGTTCTCCCATCCGTGCGAGCCCGACGCCAGCGGCGTGGTGTCCGGGGCGATCAGCGACGCCTTGATGCGCGTGGACCCGAACTCGATCCCGAGGATCGCCTCGCCCGCCCGGATCAGGTCTGCCGCCGTCACGGCCGAAGCTCGAGCGCCGCGACGCGCGTGGGGCGCACGGCCCGTCTCGTCTTCATGGTGCCCGATGCTAGCACCGCGAACCCCTCGTTCCCGGTCAAGGTCGACGAGGCCGAGCTGGCCCTGCGGCGGCTCGTCGTGCGGGTCAGTCCGCGATCGTCGCCGGGGCCTCGCCGGCCTGTTCCGCGATCAGCTCGCGGCGCAGGACCTTGCCCACGAAGGACCGCGGCAGGCTGGTCCGGATCTCGATCGAGACGGGCCGCTTGTACGAGGCCAGGCTCTCCGCGCAGTACGCCTTGAGGTCGGCCTCGGTGGCGGTTGCGCCGTCTTTGAGCACGACGTACGCCTTGGGCTCCTGGCCCTTCTTCGCGCTCGGGATCCCGATCGCCACGGCCTCGGCGACCGCGGGGTGCAGGACCAGGACCTCCTCAATCTCACGCGGGTAGACGTTGGCGCCCGAGACGATGATCAGGTCCTTGATCCGCCCGGCGATCGCGAAGTACCCGTCGGCGTCCATGGTGGCGAGGTCGCCGGTGTGGAGCCAGCCGTCGCACAGGACCCGCTCCGTCTCGGCGGGGCGCTCTTGGTAGCCGGACATCACCTGCGGCCCGCGGACCCAGAGCTCGCCGACCCTGCCGGCCTCGCGGACGCGCTCCCCCGTTGCCAGGTCCACCAGGCACGCGTCGGTGCCGGGCAGGGGCAGCCCGATCGTGCCGTGGCGGCCGCCGCCGCGAACCGGGTTGACATGGGTGACGGGGCTCGCCTCCGTGAGCCCATACCCCTCGCACAGGCGTCCGCCGGTGAGCGCCTCGAACTGCTCCTGGACCGACCCGGGGAGCGGGGCGGCGCCGCTGATGCAGGCCTCGATCGAGCGCAGGTCGTGGCGGCCGAGATCGGTCCGGCCGAGCAGCGCCGCGTAGAACGACGGGATGCCCGGGAAGTAGCGCGGGTGGTAGCGGTCGATGGCCTTGAGGATCATGTCCGGGTCGGGCTTCGGCAGGAGGACCTGCGTCGCGCCGATGACGAGGGCGAAGTTCATCGCCACCGTGAGCCCGTAGATGTGGAAGAAGGGCAGCGCGCAGAGGACGGCGCTCGCCTCCCCGTGCTCGCCGGCCATGACGGCCTGGCACTGGACCGCGTTCGCGACGAGGTTCCGGTGGGTCAGCACCGCCTCCTTGGGCAGGCCGGTCGTGCCGCCCGTGCCCTGGAAGACGGCTGGGTCAGTGGGGCGGGCCGGCGAGTCCACGCGCGTCGCCACGGCCGACGAGGAGGGGGCGGCCACGAGGCGGAACAGGTTCGGCGTCTCGGGCGTGTGCGGCACGGGGTGCCAGCGGCCCTCGCGGCGCGCCTTGATGGGGTAGAGCCAGCGGATCGGCGCCGGCATCGAGTCCTGGAGCCCGGCTGTGATGAGGCCCGACAGGCCGGCCGGGGTCCTGAGCACACCGCTGAGCGCCTTGCGGGCGGAGCCGACCCGGGGCGCGAGGATGTCCATCACGACCGAGAGGCGCGGCCTCGTCTGGCCGAGGAGGCCCTCGAGCTCGCGCTCGACGAGCAGCGGGCTCATCGGCGCGGCGACACAGCCGGCTCGGAGCGTGCCTAGGAAGGCCACGACGAACGCCGGGCAGGTCGGGAGGTGGAGGCTCACGCAGTCGCCCAGGCCGAGCCCGCTGCTCTGCAGGAACGCCGCGAAGCGGTCAACCTGCCGGTCGAGCTCCGCGAACGAGGTCTCGCGGCCGAAGAAGGCGAGCGCCGCGCGGGCCGGGAACCTGGCCGCCGACTGCCGCAGCAGGGCGTCCACCGTGACGTCGGGGATCTCCGGCTCGGCGGGCACGCCCGGGTCGTAGTGCGCCAGCCACACCCGCTCCGGGTGCGCGCTGCATTCGGCGCGACGGACCGCGTCAGACAGGCCGCTCAGGCTGCCTGGCGCCTCGTTCGGCGTGTGCACTGCGTCCATCTGCCGCCTCCGTTGAGCTTGACGCTCGGCTTTCGGCCGACTACGCCGGATACCCCCCTGCCGCGAGCACCGCCGCCGCGACGCCGCGCGCCAGCGGGACCCGGTCGATCGGGTCGCTGCGAAGCAGGCGCCGGACGCCCGCCTGCAGGACCCGTGCGTCGTCGCCGGTCGCCACGCTGGCGGCCAGCGTCCGGGCCGTGACTTCCGCCCCGCCGATCCGATCGGCGACGGCAAGCCTGGCCAGCTCCCGATGCACGTCGGCCCGAGCTGGCGCGTCGGACACGGCCTGCTCGGCGCGCAGGACCGTCGATTCGAGCGCGAGCACCGCGATCGACAGGTCCGCGATGCCGGCCAGGGTCTCCTGCTGCTCCTCGAGCCCGGTCCCGAACCGCTGGACGGCGGCGCCGGCCAGGAGCAGCGTGACCTGGCGCAGCCCGTCGACCAGGCCCGCCTCGGTGGCCAAGGAGCGCTCGCCAGCCATCCCCGTGTCGCCGGCCGGGCCGGCGAGCAGGGCTTCCTGCGCGCGGCGCGCCGGGCCGAGCAGGTCGAGTCGGCCGGTCATGGCCCGCTTGAGCAGCGTGCCGGGGATCAGCAGCCGGTTGATCTCGTTGGTCCCCTCCCAGATCCGGTTGATCCGGGCGTCGCGATACGCCTGCGCCGCCGGGTACTCCTCGATGTAGCCATACCCGCCGTGAACCTGGACGAGCTCGTCCACGACGGCGTCGAGCTCCTCCGACGCGAGGATCTTGGCGATGGAGCACTCGACCGCCAGCTCCTCGAGCGCCGTGCGGACGCCGTCAGGCCCCGCAGCCTCGGCGCCCTCGAGGCGAGCGTCGAGTAGGCCGGCAATGCGGTACACGACCGACTCGGTGACGTACGTCCGCACCGCCATGTCCGCGAGCATGCCCGCGACCAGCGGAAAGCCGGCGATCGCCCGCCCGAATGCCTTGCGCTCGGAGGCATACGCCGCCGCGATGCCCACCGACGGCTTCATCGCGCCGAGCGCCGCCGCGGCCAGCTTGAAACGGCCGACATTGAGCACGTTGAACGCCACGCGGTGCCCTTTGCCCACCTCGCCGAGGAGGTTCTCGGCCGGAACAACGGCGCCGTCGAAGGTCAGCGGACAGGTGGACGTGCCGTGGATGCCGAGCTTGTGCTCCTCCGGCCCGATCTCGAGACCCGGCGTGCCCCGCTCCACGAGGAAGGCTGTGAAGTGCTCGCCGTCGACCTTGGCGTAGACGGTGAACAGGTCGGCGAAGCCGGCGTTGGTGATGAACTGCTTGCTGCCGTCCAGCCGCCACCACCCGTCCTGCTGGCGCGTCGCCCGCGTGCGGATCCCCTGCGCGTCGGACCCGGTGCCGGGCTCGGTCAGCGCGTACGCCGCCACCTTCGTCCCATCGGCGAGACCGGGCAGGTACCGGCGCCGCTGGTCATCGGTGCCGAAGAACACGAGCGGCAGCGTGCCGATGCCGGTGTGCGCGCTGAACGTGACGGCGAACGACCCGGCGCCCGCGATCGCCTCGGTAACCGCGACGCTGGTCGTCTTGTCCAGACCGACCCCGCCGAAGGCCTCGGGAACATCGATGCCGAGATAGCCCTCGCGCCCCAGAATGGCGAGCATCTCGCGATGCGCCGCGTAGTCCCTGGCCTCGAGCCGCTCGCGACGGGGCGCGGCCTCGCGCTCGACGATCGTCGCCGCGGACCGCCGGATGGCCCGCTGCTCCTCGGTCAGCCGCTCGGGCGTCGGCATGTCGCCCACCGCCGCCGCCTCCACGAGGAAGGCGCCCCCGGGCCGCGCCGCCAGCTGCTTGCCCGTCGCCGGGCCAGTGGTCTCGACCGTCACGACGCCGCCTCCCTCGTCAACCCGCTCGTCGGCTGGCTCTCGCCCGACGGCTGGCTCTCGCCCGACGGGTCGCGCCCGCGGGCCGGCTGGCGCCCGCCCAGCCACTCGATGACGCCCGCCGCGCCCTGGCCGCCGCCGACGCACATCGTGACCAGGCCGTACCTCGCGTCGCGGCGGGCGAGCTCCGAGAGCGCCTGGACGGACAGCTTGGCGCCGGTCGCCCCGAGCGGGTGGCCCAGAGCGATCGCGCCGCCGTTGGGGTTCGTGCGCTCCTCGTCCAGCCCGAGCTTGCGGACGATCGCCACCACCTGCGCCGCGAACGCCTCGTTGAGCTCGATGACCGAGAGGTCGTCGAGCGTGATGCCGGCCTGGGCGAGCGCCCTCGGGATGGCTTCCACGGGCCCGATGCCCATGATCTCGGGGTCCACGCCCACGGTCGCGTAGCTGACGAGCCGCCCGAGCGGCGTCAGGCCGAGCTGGGCCGCCCTGGCCCCGCTCATGACGACCAGCGCGGCCGCGCCGTCGCTCGTCTGGGAGCTGTTGCCCGCCGTGACGCTGCCACCCACGCGGAACGCGGGCGCGAGGGCGGCCAGGCGCTCGGCGCTCGTGTCCGCCCGGATGCCCTCGTCGGTCTCGAACGCGCGCTCGCCGACCGTGGGACGACCGTCGGCGACCACCGTGCTCCTGGCACGGACGGGCACGATCTCGTTGCGGAAGCGCCCGGCGGCCTGAGCCGCG
>JAKAMV010000669.1 GCA_021812735.1 Chloroflexota bacterium
TCACCGAGCGCTGGAGCGCCACTCGGTCCGGATCCAGGCCGTGCGCGATCCCCAGCCCCTGCGAGTGGTCGGTGATGACCTGGTAGGCATGGCCCCGCCGTCGGGCCGCCTCGGCCATCTGCTCGATGGAGTGGACGCCGTCGCTCCAGTCGGTGTGCGCGTGCAGGTCGCCCCGCAGGTCGGCGACGGTCAACAGGCGGGGCAGGCGGCCCTCCCGCGCCGCCTCGATCTCCCCCTCCCCCTCGCGCAGCTCCGGCGGGACGAGGGCCAGGCCCAGGAACCCGTAGACGCCCGCCTCGTCGGGGAAGGTGCGGAGCTCGGCCTCGTCGCCCGCGGGGGGCTCGCCGCCTGGCGCGAGGCGCAGGAAGCCCTTCTCGGACAGGCTCCAGCCGTGATCGCGCGCCAGCCCGCGCAAGGCGACGTTGTGCGCTGCCGAGCCGGTGAAGTGGACCAGGTAGGTGCCCGCCTGGCCGGGCGGCATGACCATGAGGTCCACCTGCGGGCCGTCGCGCAGGACGACCGCCGCCTTGGCCCGGCCGGCGCCGAGCACGCGCTCCGCGCCGGGGAGGGCGGTCAGCCGGGCGATCACCGCGTCCGGGTCCCGGGTCTCCACCAGCAGGTCGAGGTCGCCGACCGTCTCGCGCCGACGCCGGAGCGACCCGGCCTGCACGACGCGCGTGACGCCTGGCACGTCGCGCAGCTGGCCCGCGAGGACGTCGGCGATCGCCTGGGCCCGGTCGAGCGGCAGGCGCACGGAACGCGTGGCGCGAGCGTCGATCTCGGCCAGGATCCGTTGCTCGGCGCCGGCCGAGATCCCCCGGAGCGTGCGGAGCCGGCCCGCTGCCGCGGCCTCACGCAGGTCCTCCACGGTCTCCACGCCCAGGCCCCGCCAGACCAGCGCCACCGTCTTGGGGCCGACACCCGGGATCGCCAGGAGGTCCACGAGGGTGGCTGGCATCTCCGTGCGCAGCGCCTCGAGCAGCGCGATGCGCCCCGTCGTCGCCAGCTCGACGATCTTGTCGCCGATGGCCGCGCCGACGCCCGGGATCGCTCGCCGGTCGGCCGACGCGTACGTCCTCGCGACGTCGAACGGCGCCTTGCCGACGGCATCGGCGGCGCGGTGGTAGGCGGTGGTCTTGAACGGGTTCTCGCCCTTCACCTCGAGCAGGTCGCCGATCTCGTGGAGGATCGCGGCGACGTCGCCGTTGGCGGGGATGTCGAGCTCGTCGTCGGTCGGCACGGCGCCATGGTACGGGCCGGGCCGGACGGCGTCGCCAGCCCGACGGCGAAGGCGACGCAGGACCGGCGCGGGTCGCCGCCCGGTCCTCGCAGGCCCCCTACGCCGCGACCACGCGATCCCGGCCGGCCCGCTTCGCTCGGTAGAGCGCACGATCGGCCTCGTCGATCACATCGTGCAGCTCTGCCTCGGGCCCCTCGGCCACCGCCACGCCCACCGAGACGGACACGCCCGTGACGCCGAGCCGGCGCAGGTCCAGGGCGGCCACGGCGAGCCGCACCCGCTCGCCCACCTCGACGGCAATGCGCAGGCCCGGATTGCGGAGCAGGACCACGAACTCCTCGCCGCCGAACCGCGCCGGGACGTCTCCCTCGCGGACGGCGCCTGCGAGCGCCTGCGCCACCTCGCGCAGGACCTGGTCGCCGACCGCGTGCCCGAACGTGTCGTTGAGCTGCTTGAAGCGGTCGATGTCCACCATCAGCACGCCCACGCGGTCCTCCGCGCGGCGGCGCCGGGCGAGCAGGCCCAGGTACTCGTCGAAGTAGCGGCGGTTGGGCAGGCCGGTCAGGGCGTCCATCGTTGCCCTGGCCTCGGCGTCCCGGAGCGACGACACCCGCGCGAGGGCGGCGGAGGCCTCCACGGCGGCGGCGGCGAGCAGGCCTCGGGCCCGCGGTGCCCACGGCTCGTCGGTGCGCCGCGACAGGACGATCGCCCCCTCCACTCGCCCGTCCACCCGCAGGGGCGCGGCCACCACGTTGCGCAGCCCGTACTCGTCCTGGAGCCGACCGGCGATGCGGTCCGCGATCCGCTGCCCCGGGTCGGCCCGGAGCGGCGGGGCGTGCTGGGGCGCCGGTGCCGCGGGCGCGACTGAGCGACGCAGGTCGGGTGCCGCGGGCGCGAGGGGGCCCGCCCCCGCCGCAGGGCTCGCCGTTTGGCCCTCGGATTGGCCCGCGGCCGGGCCGAGGCTCGCCCCGACCGTGGCGGGCCGGGGGCGCGCGAGGCCCAGTCCAACCAGCTGGGGATCGCCGTCCGCGTCCGGCTGGATCGGCACCGCGGCGAAGCGGCGACCCCGGGCGGCGGCCGACGACGCGGTCGCGCCCGCCATCTCGAGGGCCGGGTCCTCAAGCTCGGACAGGGGCAGGTACGTCCGCGAGGCGGGCGCCCCGGGCCGGGTCGGCGACAGCACCGCCTCGAGGTTGCACGCCTCGGGCCTGCGCCGGACGACCGACACGTGGTCGGCGCCGGTGCCGGCTCCCAGCTCCTCGACGATGGCACCCACGATCGCGTCTGGCGACACCGACCGCGACAGGCCGCGAAGCATGCGGGCGAAGCTCTCGGCCTCAGCCCCGCGCGTGGCCCCGTCGCGCCCGGACGCGCCACCGGACCGGACGACCGCGAGCGCGACGGCGCCCATGGCCGCGAGCACCAGCAGGTCGAGCGGGTCGCGCGCGAGAACGAGGCGGCCCGCCTCCACGGCCGAGGCCGCGGCCAGCGGGAGCGCGATCGGATGGCCGAATCCCGCCCGCAGGAGCCTGCGCAGCCGGTCCCCCATCCCGAGCCCACCCCATTCGTCCACCTTGGATGCCAAGGATGCGGGCGAGGCCGGGCGGCCGCAAGCCGGGCGATGGTACCGAAGTCGCGGTTGGGCCTAGTACGTTGGTACCGGCTCAGACGCCCCCGAACCCGACCCGACCGACCGCGACCGCCCGAGGGGCGGACTCGCGGAGCCGGTCATGGAGGCCCCGCGGCGGCGGGTCGGCCGCGAGCTCGTCGGCCGCCTGGCCCCGCCGGCCGATCCGCACCCGGCTGCCGCCCTCGGACTTGGCCGCGTACAGCCCGGCGTCCGCGGCTGCGATCAGGTCGGTTGCGGTCCGGCCGTCGCCGGGATGCGTGGCGACGCCGATCGACGAGCCCACCGGGATTGGCGTCCGGCCCTCCGGGCTGAACGGATTGGCGCGGAAGCCGGCGAGGATGCGCTCGGCCACGGTGGCCGCGTCGGGGGCCGAGGTCTCCGGCAGGATGACGGCGAACTCGTCGCCGCCGTACCGGGCCGCCACGTCCGAGGCCCGCAGGGCCGCCCGGAGCGTCTCGGCGACATAGACGAGGACCCGGTCGCCGTAGACGTGGCCGAACGTGTCGTTGACAAGCTTGAAGTCGTCGAGGTCCAGCATCAGCACCGAGACGGGCCGGCCCGTGCGAATCGCCCGGACGACCTCCTCGGCCAGGCGCTCGTGGAGGTAGCGGTGGTTGAAGAACCCGGTGAGCGGGTCGCGGTCGGCGAGGTCGCGGACGGCCTCGTAGGCGCGGGCGTTCTCGAGGGCCATCGCGGCCTCGTTGGCCATCGTGCGGGCGAGCGTGATCTTGCCCGGGTCGTCGGTGGCGCGCCCCGGCGAGGTGAGCTCCACCACGCCGATCGGCTCGCCCTTGGCGATCAGCGGGAGCATGAGCAGCCCCCGCATGCCCTCGCGCCGCAGCTCGGCGGCCTCCGCCGCGTCGGCGTCGGGGTCGTCGGCGTCAACGGTCGCGATGTCGCCCTCGGCCAGCACCCGCGCGGTCAGCGGATAGGCGCCGAGGGGGTAGTAGTCGTCGAGCAGCTCGCGACGGGCGGCCGGGAAGCAGCCGAGCGTCCGCAGGCGGTTCCCGGCAGGGTCCCAGTCGCTGATCTGGGCTCGCTCCGCGCCGACGGCGCGGGCCAGGTGCTCGGCCATCAGCCGCGCCACGGCCCGGGGGTCCAGGGAGCGCGAGAGGGCGGAGCTCATGTCCAGCAGCTGGCGCAGCTCCTCGGCGAGGCGGTGGGCCTCTGCCAGCGATGCAGCGCCCGCGAAGGCGGTGGTCGCCTGGTCGGCGAGGATTCCGAGCAGGCGCAGGTCGTCGTCATCGAAACCGCCGAGCCCGAGCCTGGACAGCGTGATCACGCCCAGCAGCCGGTCGTCGTGCAGCATCGGGACCACGAGCATCGACTCGTCCACGTCGTCGGTGCCGGGGATCGTGGCGCTGCGCGGATCGTGGCGCGCGTCGTCAACCCGCAGGGGGACGCCGTGCTGCGCGACCCAGCCGGTCAGCCCCACGCCGACCTGCGTCCGCAGGATGGCCGCGTCCACCTGCTCGTAGGCGCCGAACCGGCCCTCGAACGCCACGGGCACGAGGGTCTCGCCCTCGGCGAGGTAGACCCGCGCGTTGTGGTACGGGATGACGCGGCGGATCTCCTCGACCACCGCGAGGCCGACGTCGCCGGGCTCGGCGCCCCCGCTCATCCGGCGGGCGGCCTGGGCCAGAACGGCCAGCTGCGCGTCCCGGTGCGACTCGCCAGCGCGCGCCCGGCCGACGAGCGAGCCCGTCGTGAGCAGCGTGCCGCCGACGGTGAGGTCGAGCATCACGACCAGCTCGCCGGGGCTGCGGGGTGTGCCGGTGGCCAGCCAGGCCGCGAGCCCGAGGGCGAGGGTCACGATCCCGCCCGTGAGAGCCAGCACGTGCAGGCGCGGGCGCGCCGGCCGCGCCAGGCGGCGGAGCGTCCAGAGAGCGGGCCTGACGGCGCGGTGCATCACGTCCCGGATCGTGCCAATTCTTCATAGGAGCGGGCACTCCACAGAAGTACCGGCGGCGCGGGGGACCCTCGACGGGCGGGCGGTGGGACCTGTGTCCTGCACGCTCGCCCGACGCCCGGAACGGGGCGCGGCCGGGGACGCCGCCTCAGGCCGGGGACGCCGCCTCAGGCCGGGGCGCGCCAGGCGAAGTGCGCTGATTCCGGGCGCGCCAGCCAGCCGGCCAGCGAGCCCGCGGCGGCGTCCTTGGGCGAGAGCAGCGGCTCCGCCACCGGCCACCGGATCCCCAGGTCCGGGTCGTCGAACCGGATCCCGGATTCGGCGGCGGCGTTGTAGGCGCCCGTGCAGAAGTACTCCACCTCGGTGACCTCGGACAGGGCGCAGAAGCCCCGGGCGAAGGATGCGGGCGCCCAGAACAGGAGCGGCTCGTCGGCCGACGCCTCCACCGCCACGTGCCGGCCGAGCGTCGGCGAGCCCGGCCGGATGTCCACCGCCACCATGAACGCGCGCCCCGTCACGACCCGCATCAGCTTCCCCTGCGGCGGGTCCCACTGGAAGTGGAGGCCGCGGACGACGCCCAGCGACGAGCGCGACTGGTTCACCTGGACGAACCGCGTCGGCAGGCCGAGGGGGGCGAACGAGTCCACCTGGACGATCTCGGCGAACCACCCCCGGTCGTCGGCGAAGCGGCGCGGTCGCGCGATCAGGACCTCGGGGATGGCGGTGGGCTCGACGGTGAACGGCACGGCTACATCATCACCAGGCCGCCGTCCACGGCGAGCACCTGGCCGGTGATGTACGCGGCCTCGTCCGAGGCCAGGAACGCGACCGCGTTCGCGATGTCGTCCACGGTGCCGAAGTGGCCCAGCGGGGTCTGCGCGCGGATCGCGTCCTGGAGCTCGCCCGGCAGGTCCTTGGTGAGCTCGGTG
>JAKAMV010000670.1 GCA_021812735.1 Chloroflexota bacterium
CAGGGCCGGGTCCACCCGGGCGGTGAGGTCGACCGCCGAGCCGGCCGTCGCCTCGACGTGGCGCCGCACGGCGTCGGTCTCGTCGACGGTCAGGGCCACGGCCGAGGTGACCGTGGCCATCACGATGCCGCGGTGGTCGTTGAGCAGGCGAACGTACTCCTCGCTCACGCGCGGGAGCGTGCGGACGCGGCCGCGCGTGATCAGGACGTCCACCAGCCGGAGGGCCGCCGGCTGGACGCGGTCCCCGAGCAGGCGGGCGACCAGCGCCGTCCGGTCCGCGAGGGGCACGGCAGGGCTGTCGACGATCTGCTCCACCTCGTCGAGCGCCAGCACGGTGCTGGCGTACGCCAGGTCGTCGCGCCAGGCGTCGAGGCTGTCGCTCGCGAGCGCCACCTCGAAGGCGGCCTCCGCGTAGCGGCGGGCGGCGACGACGGGCCGGGACATCAGTTCCTCGACCCGCCGGACGGCTCGGCCAGGAAGTCGGCGATCACCTGGCGCTGCACCTCGGGCGAGATGCCCTCCTTGAGGATCCGGGCGGTGGCCGCCATGGCCAGGGCGGCGACCTCGTCGTGGAGCTCGGAGATCGCCTTCTGCTTCTCGGTCTGGATGTCGGCCATGGCGCGCTCGCGCATCCGGCCCAGCTCCTCGCGGGTGGCGGCCAGGTCGGACTCGCGCAGCTCAGCCGCGGCCTTCTGGGCGCGGGCGACGATCTCGCCGGCCTCGCGCCGGGCGTCGCTGATCGCGTCGAGGTGCTCCTGCGCCGCGGCCTCGCGCTCGCGCCGGGACTGCTCGGCGTCCTGGAGGCCCTGCTCGATGCGGTCGCGGCGCTCGGCGAGCATCCTCGAGATCGGGCCGAACGCGAACAGCTGGAGGATCGCGAACAGCAGGACGAAGTTCAGCAGCGCGACGACGAGCCAGAACCCGTTGATGACGAGCCCGGTCGCGCCGCTCTCGGCACTGGGTACGACGGCGGCCGCGGACGCGAGGCCCGAGGCAACCGCGAAGAAGTGCATGCCGTCCGCCCGCTGCCGCTACGCCTTGGCGGCGGGGTTGAGGAAGATGATCAGGACGCCCACGACGAAGGCGAGGACGCCGAGCCCTTCCGCGAACGCGGCGCCGATGATGAACGTGGCGCGGATGGTGCCCGCGGCGTCCGGGTTGCGGCCCATCGCGCTGGTCGACATGCCGGTCAGGATCCCGATACCGATGCCGGGGCCGATGACGCCCATCGCGGCAAGGCCGGCGCCGATCAGTTCCATCGAGTCTCTACCTCCCTTTGCGCCCGCTCAGCACGGGCGCTTCCTCGCACGACTGTGGTTGCTGCTCGCTCAGTGCGGCGAGCCGGGCGCCAAGGCCGCGCCCGCCTGGCCCTCGTGACCGGCCCCCGCGGCCGACTCGGCGTGCGCCTCGTCGTCGTGGCTCTCGATCGCGATCAGGGTGAACATCAGGGTAAGGACGGAGAAGATTAGCGCCTGCACGAAGCCGATGAACCCCTCGAGGGCCACGAACGGCAGCGGCAGGACTCCCAGCAGGAGGGCCGTGAACACGCCGAGCATAATGCCGCCGCCGTACAGGTTGCCGAACAACCGGAAGGCCAGCGTGACCGGCTTGAAGAACTCCAGCAGGAACTCGATGAGGCCCACGAACAGGTCGATGAGGCCGTCCACCAGGCTGCGCCGGAACCCGCTGAAGTTGAAGAACTTGCCCAGGTAGCGCCGCAGTCCGAGGCGCCGGACGCCCTCCACGTGGAACAGGATGAAGCTGAACAGCGCCAGCCCGAGCGTGATGTTGATGTCGCTGGTGGGCGTGCGCAGCCAGTTGAGCTTGTCGCCGAAGATCACCATGTCGGTCCAGTTGGCCAGCGCGATGAACACGAACAGGGCGGCGAAGATGCCCACGTACGGCCGGGCGGCCGGGCCGCCCAGCGCCATCGCGAAGTCCTCGAGCGCCTCGTAGACGAACTCGACCGCGTTCTGGAACGGGGCCGGCAGGCGCCGCAGGTTCTGGGCCACGCCCACGAACACCACGATCATCAGGACCATCACGATCCAGGACACGACGATGGTGTTGGTGATGCTCGGGTGGAAGTCCACCACCAGCGACCCCGTGGGCTCGACCGCGCGGGGGGCGAAGTCGTACACGACCGTCGGCGCGATCAGCTCGAGGTTCCCGTTGATGCCCTCCTTGGGGCCGGGGAAGCCCGCGGGGGCCATCAGGATGCCGGCCAGCACGTCGAGCACGACGATAACCACGATCACGAGCGCGAGCTTGCGGTTGCGGGACATGCCGGACCGGCCGGCGCCCTCCTCGGGCGCGGGATTCAGCGCGTCGGTCACGGGTGGCCCGCCCCGGGCGCCGTGGCCGCCCGTCGGCGCCGCTCGTTCGTCATGTCTCAGCCGAACCTCGCCAGAAACCGCTTGATCAATCGGATCACAGCAAGGCTGCTCAGGCCGAACCCGGCCAATGCCCCGCCCACGGCGAAGACGGGCAGCGTCCCGAGCTGCTGGTCGATCCACCACCCAGCCAGGACACCGACCATAGTCCCCACGAAGTACATCACGCCGATCTCGGAGAACAACGCGAGGTAGACGCCGAGACCGTCGTTCATGGGCGACCCTTCACCGCGCGGGAGATCATAGCAGAGCCCTTCGGCGCCAAGACAGGCCGATTTCGTGCGAAACGACGCCGATTCGGAGCCCGCCGGCGGCCCGCTCACCGGTCCTCGGCGCCATCCCCGTCCCGCTCCTCGTTGCCCTCGTAGCTCTCGGCCTCCAGGGCGCCCTCGTCGCCGCGCGCCAGCAGGAACAGCCCGACGCCGAACGCGACGGCGAGGCCGAGGAACGCGTACACCTGCTGGTACGACGAGAGGACCACCGAGCCCACCGCGAGGACGACGCAGATCCCGTAGATCGCCAGGACGGTCTGGGCGTGCGAGAGGCCCAGGTCGAGCAGCCGGTGGTGGATGTGGCCGCGGTCCGGCGTGAACGGCGAGCGCCCCGTGGCCAGCCGCCGGACGATGATCCAGAAGGTGTCGATGATCGGCACGCCGAGCACGAGCAGCGCCACCGCCACCTTCGCCGCGCCGAGGATCGAGAGGATGGCGAGCATGTAGCCGACGAACATCACACCCGTGGTGCCGATGAAGACCCGGGCCGGGTGGAAGTTCCACCGCAGGAACCCGAGCAGCGATCCGGCGAGGGTGAAGCACAGCACGCCGACCAGGGGCTGGCCGGTCACGCCGATGGCCGTCGTGAACGAGAGGGTCCCAAGGGTAGCCGCCGCGATGAGCGAGATCCCCGACGAGAGCCCGTCGAGCCCGTCGATGAAGTTGATGCTGTTGATCATCCCGAGGATCCACACCACCGTGAAGCCGATGCCGGCCGCGGGCACGAGGGGGATCGTGCCCGGCCCCACGGGGTTGTTGAGCTCCGATGGGTAGATGCCCGCCGCGACCGAGACGGCGGCCACCACGAGCTGGGCCAGCAGCTGCCAGCGCGCGCGGAGCTGGAAGGCGTCGTCGAGCAGGCCCAGGAGCATCGCCAGGACGCCGCCGAGCATGACCGCGAGGAAGGTCGCCGTCTCCGGGCGGTTCGGGTCCGGCACGAGCTCGGCGCGCTCGTTAGCCACCACCACGACCGTGGCGACGACGAGGAACGAGAGGGCCACCGCGACGCCGCCCCCGCGCGGGACCGGCGCGGCGTTGACGCGGCGGTGGTTGGGCTGGTCCACCGCGCCCAGCCGGCCGGCCAGGCGCGCCACGAGCGGGGTGCCGACCAGGGACAGCAGGGCCGAGGCGAGGAACGCCGCGACGAGGATCGGCACGTCCGTGCCGAACGTCGCGATCAGCCTCATCGGGTCCCTTGGCTCCTCGGCGCGGCCGGCTGCGGCGGCCTGCTCAGGCGCGCTCGCGCGGGAGGCCCGGCACCGGGAACCGGCCGGTCAGCTCCCGGACCTCCGCGCGGATGCGGTCGTGGGCGCCGGCCGCGTCGCGGTCCCGGATGGCGGCGACGATGAGGCGGCCGATCTGGCGCATCTCGGCGGGGCCCATGCCCCGGGTGGTCGTCGCCGGCGTCCCGACCCGGATCCCCGACGCGATGTTGGGCGGGTTCTGGTCGAACGGGATGGCGTTCTTGTTGACCGTGATCCCCACCTCGTCGAGGAGCGCCTCGGCGTCGCGGCCCGTCACCCCCAGGGGGGTCACGTCGACGAGCATCAGGTGGTTGTCGGTGCCGCCCGACACGAGCCTCGCCCCCGCCGTGGCGAGCGTCTCCGCCAGGACCCGCGCGTTCTCGACGGTCCGGGCCTGGTCCGCGCGGAAATCCTCGGTCTGGGCGAGGTGCAGGGCCACCGCCTTGGCGGCGATGACGTGCATCAGCGGGCCGCCCTGCACGCCGGGGAACACGCTCTTGTCGATGGCGGCGGCCAGGGTGTTCTTGCCCAGCGCCGGGTAGCCGGCCCGGTCGATGCGCTCCGGCAGGTCGGCGCGGGCGAACACCAGCCCGCCGCGCGGGCCGCGCAGGGTCTTGTGGGTCGTGGTGGTCACGATGTCCGCGTGCGGGAACGGGCTGGGGTGGAGCCCCGCCGCCACCAGGCCCGCGAAGTGCGCCATGTCGACGAACAGCAGGGCGCCCACGCCGTGCGCGATCGCGGCCAGGCGCTCGAAGTCCCACACCCGCGGGTAGGCGGACGCGCCGGCGACGAGCAGCTTCGGGCGGACCTCCCGGGCCTGCGCCTCGATGGCGTCGTAGTCGAGGCGCTCGGTCTCCCGGTCCACGCCGTAGCCGTGGACCTCGTACAGGCGGCCCGAGAAGTTCACCGGCGAGCCGTGGGTGAGGTGGCCGCCGTGGGCCAGGCTGAGGCCCAAGATCCGGTCGCCGGGCTTCACAACCGCGAAGTAGGCGGCCATGTTGGCCTGGGCGCCCGAGTGCGGCTGCACGTTGACGTGCTCGGCGCCGGGGAAGAGGGCCAGCGCGCGGGCGCGGGCGAGGTCCTCCACCACGTCGACGTACTCGCAGCCGCCGTAGTAGCGCCTGCCCGGCAGGCCCTCGGCGTACTTGTTGGTGAGCCAGGAGCCCTGCGCCTCCTCCACCGCCGAGTAGACGTAGTTCTCGCTGGCGATGAGCTCGATCTTGTCCGTCTGGCGGCGGCGTTCGCTCTCCAGGGCGGCCCACACCTCGGGGTCCACCTCGGAGATCGGGGCCCACGCGGCAGGCGGAACGGCGGACTCGGGCACGGGGACCTCCTCGGCACGACTCGAACGAGTGTCAGCGGGCTGCATTGTCCCATGAGTGGGGCGCCCGCGATCCCGTGCCCGCGATGTGCGCCGGCCGACGGGCCCACGCGGCGGCCGGGATCGCCGGGGCGGACGACGGCGTACACGCGGCGTGCACGGAGCGGCTCTATCGGCAGACCGAGCGCGACGCAGCCGAGCTCGCTCTCGCCTATGATGCCACCATCGAAGGGTGGTCGCGCGCGCTCGACTTGCGCGACAAGGAAACCGAGGGTCATACCCAGCGCGTCACCACGCTGACGCTGGAACTAGCGCGTGCGATGGGCGCGCCGGAAACGGATCTCATTCACATTCGCCGAGGCGCACTCTTGCAGCGGATCCGCACCGGCGGTGAACCGCAGCACCAGCTTCCCCGCGGCATCCGGCACAAGATAGCGAAATACGCGCTCGTGGGCCTTGCGTGGGCCGCGCGCCGCCT
>JAKAMV010000671.1 GCA_021812735.1 Chloroflexota bacterium
GCACCGCGCTGGGAAATGGCCCGCGCGAGGACGGGGCGGGCGCGCGGGGCGCGGGGCGAGCCGCGGCGGGGGCCCGGCCGCTGCTCCGGCCGCTCCTCCGGCCGCTCCTCCGGCGAGCCCTCCGGCGAGCCCTCCGGCGAGCCCTCCGGCGAGCCCTCACCGATGCGCCACAAGACTCGTAGAGGCGCGCGGCCGTCGGAGTGCCATCACTCATTCCTGCGGCGCATCAGTGATGGCGGAAGGTTTCGGACGCCGCCTCCTGACGCGTCGCCGAGGGCCGACCCGGCCTCTACCAGTCCTGTCGCGACTATCTGAGAGGAAGACGAGCAGTCCTGCGGGCCCCGCCGCCGGCGATCCGAGCCAGGCGCGAGCCTCCAGCCCCCGCAGCGGGTAGACCCGGGCGATCACGCCATCGTGTCGCGCCACCCTGCGGCGCTCGGTCATCCCCTCAGGCAGGACGAGCAGCCGGGCGGCCGCGCGCGCACTCCACCCGAACCGCTCGGCCGCGACGGTCGGCGCCAGGCGGACCTTCATGTCGTGGCGCCGGAGCGTCTCCTCGACCGATGTGAGGGTGGTCTTGACCTCAACGACAAGCAGCGTTCGCGCCGCCGGGTGCCAGGCCAGAAGGTCCATCGAGCCGCGCTCGCCGTAGACGGAGAAGGACACCTCGACTCGGACCTCCCAGCCCAGCCCCTCGAGCCGCGCGGCGATCAGCCGAACGAGCCGGGCGTGGTCCTCGTCCGCGAGCCGGTCCAGGTCCCCGCCCCGCCAGCGCGGCACCAGCTCGAGGTCCATCTCCAGCGCCTGGAGGACGCGCCGCAGCGTCCGCAGCGTGAGGTGGTCCAACTGGCCCCGCTCGACCCGGCACACCGCCGACTGGCTCAGGCCGGCCCGCTCGGCCACGTCAGTCTGGCGCCAGCCCAGGCGGAGCCGGACCGCACGAACACGCGCGCCGACCCGGATGTCTTGCATGGGCCTATCGTGATGTCGGCCACTCACCTGCCATGTATGCGGCGCCTGCGGAGACTCGGGACCGCGATCTGCTCCGAAGCCCTGCCTGTGCGTCTCAACTGCCTGCGCAATCACGCCCGTGCTGGCACATGGCCGCCCCGGACCGCACCGTCAGGAGCGCCTCGTGCGACACCACGCGTTCACCTTCTCCACGCGACTCCCCCACCGGGAGCTGGCCGCGTACCGCCCGGGCGTCGAGGCGGCCCTCAAGGCCGAGGGCTTCGGCGTGCCGGTGGAGATGGACGTCCAGGCGATCGTGAAGGGCAAGCTGGGCATCGATCGCCCGCCGTTCCTCATCCTGGGCGGCTGCAACCCGGCCCTCTCGCACGCGATCCTCAACCTCGACGCGGCGATCGGCGCCCTGCTCCCGTGCAACACGGTGCTGCGCGACGACGGCGACGCGGTTGTGGTCGAGATCGTGGACCCGCGCGCGATGCTCGGGCTGGCAGGCGACAACCCGGCGGTGGCCGAGCTGGCCGACGACGCTCGCCCTCGGCTGCTCCGCGCGATGGCGGCGATCGAGGCGCAGTTCGGCGCTGCTGACGATCGGGGCGCCTGACAGGGCGGCGCGGGGTGCCCGGGGGAGCCGGACGGCTCGACGAACCCGGGCGGCGGACGGCCCAGCGGCGGAGGAGACCGCGGCTGCGAGCCCCCAGGCGGCCGCCGGGGGCGGCGCGACAGCCCTAGATGACGACCCCGGCGATCCGGAGGCTGGGCGGCAGCCGGTCCGCCTCGTCCGCGCTCAGGCCGGGCCCGGCAAGCGTGCCGTCCGGCGCGAAGAACCCGGCGTACTGATCGCGGTGCGCGCCCGCATACGCGTAGGCGTGCGCGATCCCCAGCAGCCTGAGCTCCGGGTTGTCCTTCAGCAGGTCCGTGACCGTGGCGCCGGCGGCCCGCATCTCGAGCACCTGGCGCACGGTCAGGCGGGAGCCGTAGCAGAACGGCTCGCCGTTCATCACGAGCGGGTCGGACTTGACCCACTTGATCGTCATCGGCAGCGCGCTCCTAGATGCCCTTGTAGAGCTTGGAGGTCACCGGGTTCCACTCGCGGGCGTCGCCGCGCACGTTGTGGAACCGCTTGTACACCGCGACCGCCGCGTCGATCCCGCGGTCCGCCGACGCCTTCGCCTCGGCCGACAGCACATCCTGCGCCGCGACACGGATCCCCTCGAGCAGGCCCGCCGCGTCCATCACGGCCACCTTGCGGCGCCGGAACACCGTGGCGGACTGATCCGCGAACTCGCGCAGGAAGTACGGGTCGTCGCTCGCCACGCACAGCGCCACCCGGTCCACCATGACCTCCGCGTCACGCAGGAGGTTCCGCAGGGCGAGGTCGTCGTGCCGGCGGCGCATGGTCGGGTCCGCGCCCACCGCGATCTCGAGCGCGCGGGCGGCCAAGGCCGAGCGCTGCGCGCGAAGGGCTGCGGCGTCGGCCGGGTGACCGGCCTCGAGGCTGCGGGGCGGAAGCCCCAGCGTCGGATGGCTCACGACGAGGAAGGATACCGCCATGCCCGCCCGGCTGCGTACCATTTGGCCCATGAGCGGACAGCGCGGCCGGTAGCAGGAACGCCGAAGACGATGCGCCGCGCCGCCTGGGTCATCGTCCCCGTCGTGGTCGTCGGTCTCCTGGCGGTCGGCGCGTTCGTCGTGCGCGCGCCCGGGCCGGCCACGGCCTTCACCCTGTCGGTCGGCCAGTGCTTCGACATCCCGACCGACGCCGAGGTGGGAGACATCGACACCCTCGACTGCACCGCCCCGCACGACGCCGAGGTCTTCGTGGCGCGGGCCGTCACCGCGCCGCTGCCCTCGGGCGACGGCTCCTACCCGGGTGATCCTGCCTACGGCTCGTGGGTCGGCGCCAACTGCGGCGACGCGGCGTGGCGCGCCTACCTGGGCACCGCCGCGCGAGCCGACCTCGCCGTCGGCTACTTCTACCCGGACGCGAACGCCTGGGCCCACGGCGAGCGGCGGGTCACCTGCTACCTGCACACGCTCGACGGGTCGAAGCTCACCGCGCCGCTGGCAGGGGCGGGGGCCAGCTGACGCGCGGCCCGCAGCGCCGTCGCGAGCGGGGCGAGCCTGGGGCCTGCGCCGAGACGGTTGCGCGGCGAGGATGGATCAGGACGCCTGCCTGAACTCCTCGTATCGCCGCTGCAGCCGGGCCTGATCCGGCCGATCAACGACCCGACGCGGGAGGTAGATCGTCGTGTCGTGGATCTGCTGCAGGCCGACGACCAGCATCGGGCCGTCATGCTCGAGGAGGATCGAGGGCCGGACCTCGATCACGTAGTCCGGCCGGATGGCGAAGAAGAGGCGGTCGAACGCCGCGTGGTGGAGTTTGCACAGGGCGATCCCGTTCGTTACCACGGGCTCGCCTTCGTCGGCGCTGTCCGGGGTGATGTGCGCGGCGTCGAGGAGTTCCTCGTGCCGGAGCAGGCACAAGGCACATCGCTCCTGATACGCACGAATGACCCGCTCCCTGAAGGCGACCTGGTGGAGTCGTTGGCGCACGGCGCGAGTGACGTATGAGCGCCGCGCGTCCACGCCCTCGGCGACGCCCACCGACTCGGACGACGTGGAGAGGGTGGTCCCAATGTCGTCGACCTGGACGTTGAAGGCCAGAGCCTCCGGGTGATCGTCAACGATGAAGACCGGATACTGGGCGACGTAGACGCCCGGGGTCAGCGCGACGAAGTAGACGAGTGGGATCCGGTCACGCATTGCCTGGCGCAGGCCCCGATTGTCGCGGTGCTGCGGGTCCGTGCCTCGGTAGGCGTACGTCAGCCGACTGGAGCCTTCGTCGAATGCATCGTCGTACGGCCCGCCAGCGATCGTGGCGATCGAGATCGGGATCTCGCAGACAGCCGGCTTCCAAATGCCGGACGGGCCGACCAACGGCACGCGTTTGCCCATGTACTCGAAGTTGGCGAGCTCTTCGCGGGAGAACGTCTCACCCCGCTCCTCGCGGTGGCGCGTGAGCCATTCGAAGACAGCCCTTCGGATCCCCGCATCCGTCTCACCGATCATCTGCCCAGGATAGAGGCCTCGCCGGGCGAGATTCGAGTTCGCCAGCACCCGCCGGTTTGTCCCGTCGCCTCGCCTCACACCCGACAACGCCCACCCCGGCCCGAGAATCGCCGCCCGAGAACCGACCCCCGGTTCCGAGCGTAGATAGGGCAGGTTCCACCCACGCTCACAGAGGTGTTCAAGTGCGCACTCGCGTCCCCGGGAGCCGCACCCTGGCGGCAACCCTCGCTTCCGCGCTGCTGCTCAGCGCCGTCATGCTGTATGGCGCCGGCCCGGTCGCCGCCCAAGGCTACGGGAGCAGTGGCGCAACGCCCGCACCCACCGCTTCCTCCGCGCCGATGCAGGTCGCGCTCACGTTGCGCTCGGCCGCCTCGCTCGGCACCTTCCTGACAGGGCCGGACGGGATGACCCTGTACACGCTCTCGTCGGACCCCGCGGGCGGCAGCGTGTGCACCGCCAAGTGCCTCACGATCTGGCCCCCGCTCACGGTGGCCGCGGGCGGCAGCGCGAGCGCGACCGGCACCAGTGCCGTGTTCGGCACCTTCGTCCGCTCGGACACCGGAGCCACGCAGGTGACCGTCGGCGGCCGAGCCCTCTACTACTACCAGGGCGACACCGCGGCCGGGCAGACGAACGGCGAGGGCATCCCGGCCCTGGGCGGGGTCTGGCACGTCGCGGCGGTCACCGCGGCTGCGGTGGCGGCCGCCTCGTCCGCGTCGCCCGGCGCGGCGTCCATGGCGCCGACCGACGTGACGCCCGTGACCGGGAACAGCCCGACCACGGGTCCGCTCGTGCTGCTCCTGGTCATCGTCCTGGCACTGGCGGCGGCGCTCACCTTCATGGCCCGGCAGGCGCGTCGGCGCTGAGCGAAGTCGGCGCAGGGCGAAGTCGGCGCTGAGCGAAGCGCCCGGGATCTCCAGGCGGGCCAGCCCCAGGCCGCGCCCGCCTGACCCGGCTTAGGCCCCGCCGTTCGGGCCGGGCCCCGCTGTCCGGGCGGACGCGATCAGGCTGTGCGGGTGGGCTGTTGCCGGTGGGCTGTTGCCGGCGTCCTGCCGACCGACGTCCGGGCGGCCGCTGCCGGCGGCCAGAGTGACGCAGCAGACAGAGCGACCCGCAGAACGACCCGGCGGTCAGATCGACGCAGCGTTCAGAGCGACCCGGCCAGGACGGGCGCGCCCGGGGCACCGCCGCCCGCGCCGCCGCCGCTCGCCTGGAGCGTGACCCAGAAGCGGCTGCCCGGGGCCAGCGTGCCCCAGGTGTCGAGGCGGCCCGCCCAGTACGCGGTGGACCCGCTGAACAGCATCTCCCCGACGGCCGTGCTGGTTCCGCCCTGCGTGATCCAGCAGCGGTAGACGTGGCCGGGCGCCGGACTCGGGAGCACCGTGGACAGGACCACCACGCTGCCATCGGTGGCGCTCCACGACACGCTGCCGCCGGACGTCCCAGAGGGCGTGGTGAGCACGGCGACCCGGTGCCCCGGGTCCTGGAGGATGCGGTCGAGCGTTGCCGTCACGCCGGCCAGGGCTGTCGTCTCCGCCTGCGCCTGGCGGAGTTGCTGACTGCGGTCGGCGAGGAGCGCGGCGCCGCCCGCGAACACCACGACCGCGGCGGCCGCGGCCAGCCAGGCCGGCCAGCGGGTCGCACGACGCTGCGGGGCCGCGCGAG
>JAKAMV010000034.1 GCA_021812735.1 Chloroflexota bacterium
CGATCTATCCACCAGAACGTTGCCGAGGAGGTGGCGCGCGTCGGGCTGCGCGTGGCCCGCGGGGGCCGCGTGGCGGCCGCCAGGCTGGAGGGAACCGACGACGCGGCGCTGCGCCGTCTGGTCGACGACGTGATCGCCGCCGCCGCCGCCCGCCCCCTGGACCCCGACTGGCCGGGGGTGGCGGGCGCCTCCGCCGATGACGCAGCCACGGCGGCGATCGACCACTGGGATGACGACACCGCGGACGCACCGCCGATGGAGCGCGCCGCGCGGGTGGCGGCGTTCGTGGCCGCCGCGGGCGGGCTCGAGACCGCGGGCGCCTGCGCGACCGAGGGCCGCCTGGTGGCGTTCGCGACCAGCGCCGGCTGTCGGCGGAGCGGACGGGCCACGCTGGCAACGCTCGCGGGCATCGCGCGGACGCCGACGGCCGACGGGAGCGCGCGGGCGGCATCGGCTCGGCTGGGCGCCGTCGACGGGGCGGTCTCCGGGGCGGCGGCCGCCGCGAAGGCGAGCGCCGCGTCCGATCCGGCCGACCTCGAGCCCGGACGCTACGAGGTGGTGCTCGAGCCGGCCTGCGTGGCCGACGTGCTCGCCTTCCTGTTCATCCACGGCTTCAACGCACGGGCGGTCCAGGAGGGCCGCTCGTTCGCGCAGCCCGGCGAGCCGCAGTTCGACCCCGCCATCACGCTCCGGGACGATGCCGCCGATCCCGGCCAGGCGGGGCTCGGGTTCGACGCCGAGGGGACGCTCAAGAGGGCGGTCACGGTGGTCGAGCACGGCGTGACCGCCGCGCTCCTGCACGACCGCCGGACGGCCGCCAGGGCCGGGGTGGCGTCGACCGGCCACAGCCAGGGGCCCGGGCCGTGGGTGCCGGGCACGGCGCCGGCCAACGTCGTCCTGGACGCGGGCGCGCGCACCGCCCACGAGCTCGTGGCGTCGATCCGGCGCGGGCTGCTCGTCACGGACTTCTGGTACACGCGGATCCTCGACCCGAGGACCCAGGTCGTCACGGGGCTCACGCGCAACGGCGTCTGGCTGGTGGAGGACGGCGAAATCGTGCGGCCGGTGCGGAACCTGCGGTTCACGCAGTCCTACGTCGGGGCCCTCGCGCCGGGCGCCGTGCTCGGCGTCTCGTCGGACCGGACGCTGGTCGTCGACCGCGACGGCGGCCCGGCGATGCTGGTGCCCGCGCTGCACCTCGCGAGCTGGAACTTCACGGGCGGGTCGCGGGGCTGAGTCGAGGCGGGCGCCCGCGGGGCTGAGTCGAGGCGGACGGCTCGCGGGGCGGGGCGGCCGGTGGGACCGGAGCGCGGGTCAGGCCTCGGTGGGCATGTGGACGTACGCCGACTGGATCCCCACGCGCCCGGGGCCGGTGAAGCGGTTGAAGACCAGGTTGCCGCCACCGCCCAGGAGCCCTGTCTTGAGGCCGTAGACCTGCTGCGTCATCTGGACCGAGCCGTCGCGGTAGATCCAGCCGCCGGACTCCACGTCGATCTGCTCGCCGTGGTCGAGCGTCTTCTCGAACACGTTGCCGTACCCGTGGAGCCAGACCACGCCCTCGAACTGCGTCGCCTGGAAGCGGTCCACGAAGAAGCCCGTGCCGCCGTACAGCATGTTGCTGACGCCCTTCACCCGGGTGAACGTGTAGTCCACGTTGCGCGTGGCGGCGAGGAACTGGTGCTCCCGGACCAGGATCGCCTGGCCCGGCCGGAGGTGGAGGGCCAGCACGTGGCCCGGGTCGTCGCGGGAGAACGCGACCTCGCCAGGCCCCTGCGTCTCGGTCATGAAGATGGGCATGCCTGCGACCGCCCGCTTGAAGCCGCCCGCCATCGGATGCATGCCGATCATCAGCCCGGGGTCCTTGTACAGGATCACGTGGTGCTCGAAGTACACCGGCACCTGTCCCGAGAGCAGCATGTGCAGCACCGGCACGAGCTCGCCCTCCGTCCGGTACTGGATCCCCGGGGCGACCCCCTGCTCGACGCGGGTGGGCACGAGCACGGGCGGGTTGTTCATCGCGGTCCTCGCAGCATCGGGTGTGGCCTGCGCGAACGATACGCGCGAGGGCCGGGCCCGCGCTCGGGGGCTCGGCCCTCCTGGCGGCACCGGCGCCCACGGCGGCGCGAACCGGCTGGCCCGTCAGGCCCCAGCGATTGAGTCCCGTGGGGCTCGAATTCGGCCCCGGCGAGCGGGGCCCGGCGCCGGAGTCGGCCAATCCAGACGGGAGCCACGCTCACTCGGGCGCCATTTGAGCCTGGCCTGACTCGTGCACGCGCTCGGGCGCCACTTGAGCCTGACCAGACTCGCGCACGCGCACGCACGCACGCGACTCCCGCACGCACGTGACTCCCGCACGTGAACGCGCACGCGCTCCGCGCGCACGCGCTCGAGCGCGACCGGGCTCGACCGGACCCTGAGTGGAGACGGATCGAGCACCTGTTCGACCCCGCTGGCAGGCGCGGCGCGCCCGCGTGCTACACCCGCCGCGACATGGTCGCGGACCGTGGCTACAGCGCACTCCCAGGACTGGCGGACGCCAAGGGCTCGCGCTCGACATCAAGGCCCCGCCCGAGGGGAGCAAGAGGTTCGTGCCGATGAGGCCCCTTGTCCGCGTGGAGCACGCGTTCGCGCGCCTGGGGCGATGGCGTCGGCTCTTGCGGTGCTTCCAGGGCACCGTCGAGAGCGTGCAGGCACGGCTGGAGGTCGCCTGCCTCGCCTGCCTCTTCACCCGCCTCCGGGCCGAGCCTCCGTGATCCCGGCATCCGCGAGCGGCCGGTCGGACCGCAGGCGGGCCTCGACCTCGTCGGCGTAGCGGCGGGCATCCGCAGGGTCGATCGGAGACGCGCCGCCGCGTTGGCGGGCCAGGGCCGCCCGCACCACAGGAAAGGCGGCGTCGACTTCGCCCGCCTCGATCTTGGAGACCAGCCGCCGGTTGCGGGCGAACGCGCTGGCACGCGCTGCCGTGAGGACCAGGTAGACGGGATCGCCAGCGCCGCGCGCCCATCCGATCTCGTCGATCATCGCTCGCTCGACGATCGCATCGGGCAGCGGAGGAAGCGTGGCCTCCGGCGCGGGACCGGCGAGGGAGTAGCCGGACGAGCGGCAGACGGCGAGGTGGAGGATCAGGTCGCGGTCGCCTCCACTCGCCCGGCCATCGACGCGGCGAGCCGTGCCGCCCTGCTCGACGGCTGCGTGGATCTGGAAGCGCGGCCCCCCGAGGTCTGGGTTGATCGCCTCGGAGCGCGTCAGCACGGACATCTCAAGCCCCTTGGCGGGCAGGTCGAGGCGCTCGACTGCCGTGGCGACGGCATCCACCTCGGCATCCGACAGGGGGGCTTCGCAGAGGACGAGAAGGTCGAGGTCGCTGACCGAGGGGTCGAAGCCCCCGAGGACGGCGGAGCCGTGGAGGTAGATCGCTGCGAGGTTCGAGCCGAGGGCCTCGCGCAGCCGAGCTGTCACGGATGTCGCCATCCTGAGGGCCGTGGGATCCGGGCCGGGCGTCATCCCGCGAGGATGGTTCGCCCCAGCCGCTCGCGCAAGCCGTCAGGAGGCGCTTTCATTCACAGGCTCGGAGTCCCGTCGGGGTCGAAGGCGGCCTTGGCGAGCGGGGCCGGGCGCCGGAGTCGGCCGATCCAGGCGGGAGCCGCGCTCAGTCGGGCGCCATCTGAGCCTGGCCCGACTCGCGCACGCGCTCGGGCGCACGCACGTGACTCCCGCACGCACGCGCGCGCCCGGGCCTCGCGCCGTGAGCGGGCCTCGCGCCGTGAGCGGGCCTCGCGTGGGGGCCGGCCTGAGCAGGACCGGCCCCCACCCCGCCGTCGCCTACGGCAGCAGCGACGAGTTGGTCAGCTGCGACGCCTGCACCGGGTTGGGCACCAGGCCGAGGCCGGTCATGAAGTCGAGCGACTGCTGCCAGCCCGCCGTGTCGATGGCGCCGTAGGCCGCGTTGGTCCGCGCGTTCTTCCAGGTGGCGATCGTCGCGGCCAGGATCTGCGCCTGGAGCGCCTTGTTCTTGGCCAGGTCCGGCACCAGGGCGAAGGTGGCGTCGAGCCCCTTCTGCGGATCGGCCGCGATGTCGTCCATGGCTTTGAGGGTCGCCTTGGTGAACGCCGCCAGCGCGTCGCGCTTCGCGGCCAGCGTGGCCGTCCCTGTCACCAGGCCCGGTCCGGGCAGGGCCACGATCGAGTCCACCGAGAGGATCACGGTGTCGACACCCTCGTTCTTGAGCTGGATCGGCTCGTTGTTGGTGAAGCCGGTCGCCGCGTCGACCGCGCCCTGCTGGAGCGCAGCCGCCTGCCCGTAGTCGGGGAACTCGACGATCGTGACGTCGCTCGTGGTCAGGCCGGCCGACTTGAGCAGCGCCTGGAGCATGATCCACGAGCTGCCGTACTTGCCGGGGATGCCGATCTTCTTGCCCTTCAGGTCAGCGGGCGTGGTGATGCCCGAGCCCGCCTTCGCGATGACGATGGAGGGGAAGGTGCCGTAGATGGTGGCGGTGTAGACCACCGGGATGCCCTGGCTGACAGCCGGGATGATGGACGTGCCGTCGCCCATCCCGATGTCCACGGCGCCCTGGCCGACCTTGGTGATCAGGTCGGGGTCCGTCTCGTTCTGGAGGGTCACGGTCAGGCCGGCCGCCGCGTAGTAGCCCGCCTGCTGGGCGAGGTAGAACTGCGCGAACTGGACGCTGGGGATGTAGCCGAGGCCGACGGTCAGCGCGGTCGCGCTGCCGCCGGACGCGCCCGACGAGGGCGCGCCCGAGGATGGTGCGCTGGACGAGGCCGATGGGGAGGCTGGCGACGCCGTCGGCGTCGAGGCGCCGCAGGCGACGACGGTCAGCGCCAGCGCCGCGAGGCCGGCAGCGAGTCGGTGGGGACGGTGGGGCACGGTGATCGGGTCCTCCGAGGTCATGGGCTTGGTCCTCATCGCTCGCCGACGATCCGGCGCTCGATGAGCAACATCACGAGGTACAGGGCCACGCCGATGATCGCGAGCTGGAGCAGCGCCGCGAACATGAGCGGGATGTCGAACAGAGAGCCGCGGGCGATGTTGATGAGCACGCCGAGACCGCGGTCGGCGCCGGCCCACTCGCCCACGATCGCGCCGATCACGGCGAGCGTCACGCCGACCCGCATCCCGCCGAGGATCGCGGGCGCGGCGGCCGGCACCTCCACGTGGCTCACGATCTGCCAGCCGCTGGCCCGGAACGAGCGCGCCATCTCGAGCAGGCGGTGATCGACCGAGCGGATGCCCACCATCGTGGCCACCGCGACCGGGAAGAAGACGATGAGCGTGGTGATCACGAGCTTGGACAGCAGTCCCGTGCCGAACCACAAGGCGATCAGCGGCGCCAGGGCCAGCACCGGCGTTGCCTGGGCGGCCACCAAATAGGGGCTCAGCAGCCGCTCGGCGAGCGGCGAGCGGGCGAGCGCGACGCCCACCCCGAGGGCGATCGACGCGCCGAGCGCGAAGCCGAGCAGCACCTCGACCAGCGTGGCGGCGACATGCGGCCCCATCGTGCCGTCGGTCCAGGCTCGGACGAAGGCCTGGGCGACGGCCAGCGGCCCGGGCAGGATGTAGGGCGGGAACCCGCTGACGAAGACGACGAGCTGCCAGACGAGGACGAACACGACGAGGCTGGCGACGACGGGCCACGCGTTCGAGGCGAAGCGTCCGCGTCGACGCGGCCGACGGTGCGCGGCGACCGTCGGGTCGGCGGCGCGGGCAGGAGCCGGCACGCCGCCACGGGACGCCGCGGTCATTCGCCGTCCTCCGGCGCGAACGGGTCGAACCAGGCGGGCGTGCCGGGCTCCGTCTCCGCGAAGCGCTCCGGGCGGTCCCCCGGCGTGAGGCCGGCGGGGACCGCAGTGCGCGCCTCCTCCATCGCGATGGCGTCGTCGGTCGTGTCCACCAGGTGCCCGCGGACGTCGGCGGCCAGCGACGAGACGAACGCGGAGTCCAGGTCTGACAGCCGCCGGGGGCGCGGCAGGGCGACGGGGATGTCCGCCAGGACGCGGGCCGGCCGCGGCGACAGCACGATGACCCGGTCTGCGAGGAACACCGCCTCCGGGATGCTGTGCGTGACCAGCACGATGGTGGTGCCGGTCCGCTCCCAGAGGCGCAGCAGCTCGAGGTTGAACCGCTCGCGAGTGAGCGCGTCGAGGGCGCTGAACGGCTCGTCGAGGAGCAGCAGGCTGGGCTCCAGCGCGAGCGCCCGGGCGATCGACACGCGCTGGCGCGTCCCGCCCGAGAGCGTTCCCGGCCGGCTGCGCGCGTACTCCCGCAGGCCCACCAGGCCCAGCAGGTCGTCGGCGCGCGCCGCCTGCCGCTGCCTGGACCAGCCGGCCAGCTCCATCGGGAACCGGACGTTGTCCTCGGCCGACCGCCATGCCAGCAGCCTCGGCTCCTGGAACACCAGCCCGACACGCGGGTCGGGGCCGTTGACCCGGTGACCGTCGATGGCCACGACCCCCGCGTCGGCCGGGATCAGCCCGGCCAGGACGCGCAGCAGCGTGGACTTGCCGCAGCCGTTGGGGCCGATCAGCGCGATGACCTCGCGGGGCCGGATCTCGAGGTCGATGCCGTCGAGAACGCGAGTCGTGCGGGCGCCGCGGAAGGTCAGCGTGATGCCGGCGAGGTTGACGCCCGCACCCGCCCCAGGGGCGTGCGCAGGCGGCGCCGCCGTCGTTGTCGCGGGCTCCCGGGCCGGGTCCATTCGCTGTGCCTCCGTCGATGCTCGAGCATGACGGGGCAGGGCGGTCGACCCCGCGCGCGCAGTCGACCACAGCCTTCTCTCATCCGGACTGTACCGTCGGCTCCGGCAGGCGGGCTTGCGCCTCGCCTCGGATCTGCCGCACCGAGGACGGACGTCCGCGGATTGGCTCGTGGGCTCGCCCGGCTTGCGCCGGGCCTGACCACCGGTCGGGAGTTGCACCCTGCCCCGAAGGCTCTGGCGGGATGCTACCACTGGTTCGCCCAGTGGTGGCAGGACGGCTCCAGCCCGGTCGCGGCCGGCCGTCCGCCACCCGGCGCAGCTGCTCCGACGCGGCGTGCTCGCCGGCTGCTCGAACACGCTGCGGGCCGCGGCCGCCACCATGCCCCGGCTGCCGCGGGGGACGAGGTCGAGCGCGTTGCGCGTGGCATGCACCCGGCAGCGCTGCCAGGCGGCCCCCGGCAGCTGGCTGGCCTCCACGATGCCCCGGTGGGCATCGCTCGCCACGAGGCGCACGTCGGCGAGGCCGCGCTCCAGGAGCGCCCGCCCGGCGCGCCGCCGAGGCTCGGGGAGCGAGGGGAGGTAGCTCCCGTCGCGCACGCTCGGGACGGCGGGATCGATCGTCCCCGCCCGCGTGTCCCAGCGCCGGTCGCGGTACCCGTTGCGGTGCGTGAGGCGGTGCTCCGGGTCGCGCTCGCCGTGGGGCACCCCGGTGAGCTCGGTCACCTCGGCCTCCATCAGCGCCTGGGCCAGGACGCGGACGCCCTCGCGCAGGAAGTCGACGTCACCGCCGGTCCCCGCCTTGCGCAGCAGCTCGAGCAGGCCCATCCTCTGGTCGGCCATCGTGGCGTCCCTCCGTGTCGTCGGTTGCTACTCCAACGACGCGAGGATGACGCGGTGGCCGCTCCCGTGTCGGCCGCCTGCGCCTGTTGCACCAAGTGTGGGGGCTCTACCGCGACGGGCCTGAGCGTCGGCCGACCGTCCTGCGCCGCGGGGCCGCCCAGCGACCCGGTCGTGCGGCCGGGCGCCCGCCGTGCGCCTCGCTGTCACGCGCCCGCCCGCAGCGCGTCACGCGCCCGCAGCGCGTCACGCGCCCGCCCGCAGCGTTTGCAGCCAGCGACCCAACGGTGCGCTCATGGCACAGGCTGATCGCGAGCCGCAACGCCCGGGCGCCCTGGGCAAGAGGCGGGGCGCGCGGGCGCACGTACGCATCGCCCAGAGACTCGATCGTGCTGGCGGCGCACCGTTGAGTCGCGGGGCGCACGGCGGGTGCGTGCCGCGGGGCGGGGTGAGTCGCGGGGCGCACCGCGGGGCGGGGCGCACGGCGGGTGCGTGAGGCGGGGCGCGCGGGCGCAGCGTTGAGTCGCGCGGCGACGGCAGCAGGATCGGCGACGGCCGCAGGGGCACGCGGACCTGCTGTCGTCCAAGTCATTCCGCGATTCGCGAACGATCCCGAACCTCCACCCTTGCGGCGATGCGTCCAGCGGGTCAGCTGCCCCTCACGGCGCTGCACGCCGCGGGCGCGCCCCTCACGGCGACACCTCCGCGCGGCGCAAACGCCCAGCGCGGAAGGGCCTGCGAACTATCCCCCGATGCCCGCCTCTCGCAGCACGGGGTGGAGCGCCCGGTACGTCGCGAAGCCGGCGTCATAGATGCCGCGCACCTGCGGATCCGGCTCGATCCGCCGTTCAGCCCCGGTCATCGCAGCGACCCCGGCCGCCAGGTCGGGCACCGCGCCGACACCTGCCGCGGCAAGGATCGCCGCGCCCACCACGGCGGTCTCGCCGACGGCCGGGATGACCGCCGGCACGCCCAGTACGTCGGCCTTGATCCGGCCCCAGAGGTCGCCTGGCGTCGTGCGTCCCGCCAGCCGCAGCGAGGTGGCCGGGGCGCCTGCGGCCGCGAGGGGCTCGGCGACGTGGCGCATCGCATAGGCCGCTCCCTCGAGCACTGCGCGGACGAGGTGCCCCCGCCCGTGCGCCAGCGTCAGCCCGGCGAATGCACCGCGCGCCCGCTCGTCGAACACGGGCGCCCGCTCTCCCGCCAGGTATGGCAGGAACACCAGCCCGTCGGCTCCCGCGGGCACGGCCGCCGCCTCGGCGAACAGCTCCTCGATGGGCCACCGATCGCCCAGCACCGCGGACCGCAGCCAGTCCACCGATGCGCCGAGCGCAGCCATGGCCCCGCCCACCGCCCAGAGTCCAGGCAGGGGCGCCGGAGCGCAGTACAGCCCCTTCACCTGGACCTCCCGGTCGGCGTAGATCGCGATCCCGCCGGACGCGCCGCCCGTGTCCACCGCGTCGCCCGGCTGGAGCAGCCCGGCGCCCAGCATCGATGCCGCCCCGTCGTTGACGCCGCAGATGACCGGCGTCCCGGCGCGCAGCCCGAGCGCCGCGGCCACGATGGGCCGGAGCCGGCCGAGCCGCGACCCGACCGGGCGACCCTGGGCCACCTTCGACGGGAGCACGCCCGATCGCTCGAGCGTCGAGGCGTCCGGTGCCGCCTCGTGCGCCTGCAGGGACGTGGCCGCCACCCCGCTCAGCCACAGGCCCACCGCATCCCAGGCCGGCATCAGCCACACCGCCCGCATCGCCGCGACAGGGTCCGCGTGCGACAGCCACGCCATCCGCGGCAGCAGCCCGAAGCCCGTGTCGCCGGGACGACGGTCCTGCCAGGTCACGGCGGGCCGGATCGGCATCCCGGCGTCGTCGGCCGCGACCAGCGTCGGCCCTTGCGTCACGCCGCAGGCCGCGAGCACGTCGACGCCGGCCAGGTCCAGGCTGCGCACGGCCGCGACCAGCGCGGACCACCAGTCGGTCGGGTCCTGCTCGGCCCGCCCGTCGGGCCCGGTGTCAGTACGGTAGCCGGCCCGCCCGAGGCCGATCAGCCGGCCGTCGAGCCCGAGGCAGATCGCCTTCGCCTCCGTGGTGCCGACGTCGAGACCGAGCACCGCGCGGACCGCGTCAGCCACTCGATGCGACCTCCTCGGGAAGCAGGAACCAGCGGAGCGACTCGAAGTCCGGCCCGACGCCGCCGATGGACGGGGCCGCCTCCGGGAGCGCGGCCGGCGGGTGGGCGACGATTGCCCGCGCCTCCGCCAGGTAGTCGGCCAGCCGGGACTCGGGCTCGCGGTGGCGATGGCTCGGGTAGTGCATGCCCCCGCCGTCGTAGGTGATGTCACGCAGCGAGGCGGGCGGCTCGGGCAGGCCCGCCCGGTGGCGCCAGAGGCCGGAGGCCGGGTCGAACGCGTACTGCGACAGCAGCCGCCAGCCCTCGCTCGCCACCAGGTCCACGGCGTCGAGGATGAACTCGAACACGGCCTCGGACAGGAAGTAGTTGAAGTTCACCCGCACCCAGCCGGGCTTGATCCCCTCGCAGCCGCGCGAGATCTCGCGCTCGAACGCGTGGGACCGCTCGAGGTCGATCCCCAGCAGGCGGTGCCCGTACGGGCCGGCGCAGGAGCAGCCGCCGCGCGACTGGATCCCGAACAGGTCGTTGAGCAGGGCGACCACGTAGTTGTGGTGCAGGTACCGGCCGCCGTGGCGCACCACGAACGACACGATCGAGAGCCGCTCGGCGGTGTGGCTGCCGAGGAGCTCGATCGAGGGATTGGCCTCCCAGCGATGGAGGGCCCGGTGGATGAAGTCGGCCTCCCGCTCGCGAATCGCGTCCGCCCCCACCGCGGCCTTGAGCCCGAACACGAGTCCCGCGCGGATCGACTCCACGATCGCCGGGGTGCCGCCCTCCTCGCGGTGCTCCACATCGGCGAGGTACACGTGCTCGAGGGGGTTCACGTACAGGACCGTCCCGCCGCCCGGCATCGCGGGGACGCGGTTGCGGAACAGGTCGCGGCGCGCCACGAGCACGCCCGGCGTCCCCGGCCCGCCGATGAACTTGTGGGGCGAGATGAACACCGCGTCCTTGCCAGCGGCGGGCTCGTCGTCGGGGTCCATCTCGATCGCCACGTAGGGCGCGGCGGCCGCGAAGTCGAAGCATGCGAGCGCGCCGTGGGCGTGCAGGCGCCGCGCGAGGGCCGCCGTGTCGGACACGATGCCCGTCACGTTCGAGGCTGCCGAGAAGGAGCCGATCTTGAGCGGGCGCGCCTCGTGGCGGCGCAGCTCCTCCTCCAGCTGCTCGAGGTCGATCTCGCCGTCGGCGTCCTCGCGGATCGTCACGACGTCGGCGATGGACTCCCGCCACGGCAGTTCGTTGCTGTGGTGCTCGTACGGGCCGATGAACACGACGGGCCGCTGGTCGGCGGGGATCTGCGCCCGGAAGCCGTAGCGGTCGTCCAGCTCGGCCGGGATCCGCAGGCCCAGCACGTCGACGAGGCGGTTGACGGCCGCGGTGGACCCCGATCCGCAGAAGACCACCGCGTGCCGATCGCGGTCGCCGCCCACGCCCTCGAGCACCAGGCGGCGTGCCTCCTCGCGGAAGCGCGTCGTCTGGAGGCCGGTCCCCGACGACTCGGTGTGCGTGTTCGCGTAGAGCGGCAGGACGGCGTCGCGGATGTAGTCCTCGATGAACGTGAGGCTGCGGCCGGACGCGGTGTAGTCCGCATAGGTCACGCGGCGGATGCCGAACGGCCCGGCGACCGCCTCGTCGTCGCCGACCACGGACGCGCGGACCAGGTCGATCAGGGGGTTCGGACAAGGCGTGCGGCGGGCGTGCGGATGCGTGGGCGCGGGCGTGCCAGCGGACTCCATGACCGGAGTCTAGGCGATCGGCGGCCGCACCCGGGGGCCGAAGTCACGGCACCCGCTACGGGATCCGGTAGGGGCTCAGGTCGGCGTAGTGGAACCGGTCCAGGTCCACGCGCCCGCTGATGCCGGGCACCGTGCCCGAGCTCGTCCACTGCCAGAAGGTCCAGCTGTAGCCGGCCCAGGTGGAGGCCGGCACGGTAGGACCCGCCGCGGCCGTCCAGTGCGCCACCCAGAGCGGGAACCCGTTCTGGGCGAACCACGTCGAGTTGCCCATCGCATTCGACCAGAACGAGGGCGAGGTGTAGATCATCGCGCGCTGCCCCGTCCGCGCGTAGACCTCGTAGAGCCAGTGCGTCACCCAGGTCTGGAGGTTCGCGGGCGACAGGCCGTTGGTGGTCTCGAGGTCGAGCACCGGCACCAGATCGCCGGGCACGGGCGTCGCGGTGTTGATGAAGAAGTCGGCCTCCGCCTCGGCTTGGCCGACCGTCGTGCTCGGCTGCGCGAAGTCGTAGGCGCCGATGACGATGCCGTTGGCGTTGGCGCCGACGCGATTGGCCGCGTACGTGGGATCGATGTACCAGCCGCCCTCGGTGGCCTTCAGGAACGCGAAGCTGTAGCCGGCCGTCGCCACCTGCGACCAGTTGACGGTGCCCTGCCAGTTGCTCACGTCCAGACCCGTCACGCACGTCCACGCCGGGGTGGGCGTCGGGGTGGGCGTCGGCGTCGGCAGGGGCGTGGGCGTGGGCGACGCGCTGGGGTCCGGCGTGGGCGTCGGCGACGCCGACGGCGCGGGCGGGGGCGACGGGGGCGGGACGCAGGCATTGGGCTGCTGCGGCGGCGGCACGAAGGTCGGGAGCGGCGTCATCGTCGGCGCGGGCGTCGGGCTGGGCGACGCAGATGCCGACGGCGCCGGGCTGGGCGACGCTGACGGTTCCGACGTCGCGCTGGGCGTGGTCGTCGCAGTCGGCCTGGGCGTTGCGGTCGGTGGCGGATCGAGCGCAGGCATCGTCGCCGTGAACAGCCCCTTGGACGCCCACACATAGGAGGCGCCATACAGCGACCGCACGCTCTTGCCGTTGACCGAGATGATCCGGTACCAGGCCGTCCCCGTGGCCGCCGACGGGCAGGTGATCGACCACGCCCCGCCCGACCGGGTGCCGTTCGAGACCACCCTCGTGCCCGCAGGCAGCCTGGCCTTGACGGTGCCGCTCACGGAGGGGCTGAGCCGGAGGGTGGTCCCGGAGCATGCCGAGAAGGCGGGCGTGGTGACAGCGACCACCCTGAACAGGCCGGCCGCGGCATAGAGGTACGAGACGCCGAAGAGCGACCGCACGCTCCTGCCGCCGATCGAGCTGATCCGGTACCAGGCCCGGCCCGACGTGGTGGCCCCGGCGCAGGTCGCGCGGTAGGCGACCCCATTCACCGCGCCGCTCGCGACGACGCGCGTGCCCGACGCCACGGTCCGCTTCAGCGCCGACGACGTCGTGTTGCCGGTGCGGAGCGCCGCCGCGCACCGGGCGGAGAGCGAGTAGGTCGATGTGGCCTCCACAGCGGCGACAGCGGGCGGGACCATCTCGAGCAGCACCAGCAGCAGCGTGAGCAGCCCGACAACGAGGGGCAGCCGACGCCGCGGTCGACGCCGGGACGGTGCAGTGGGGGCGGCGGGGACGGTGGCGGCGGGGGCGGCTCGTGAGACCGGCACGAACGAAGACTCCTCCTTGCTGCCCCTAGGGTGGTCGTGGGCGGGGATGGCGTCCATGGCTCCTTGGGGGCATGCGCATGTGGCCAACTGGGACCATCGATCGAGGCGATGCCCGGAGGTCGCCGGGGAGCGATGACGGCCAGCGCGGCTACAATCGGCCGGTGTCCCGCATCTACTCGCTCCAAGACGCCGACGCCATGGTGCCGGAGATCACCCTCGTCGTCCAGCGTCTGAGGGACCTCCGCGACGAGGTGGCAGCCCTCCGAGACGCCTACCTGATGCGCGAGACGGCGCCGTTCGCCGAGATGCGGGGCGCGCCCGACGACGACCCGGAGCTGCTGCGCCTGCGCCTTCGGACGCGCGGCCTCGTCGACCAGATGCAGGCGGACGCCGCCTGGCTCGACGAGCGCGACATCGTCCTGCGGGACATCTCGACCGGGCTGCTGGACTTCCCCGCCGAGGCCGACGGCCAGCCGATCTGGCTGTGCTGGCGGCTGGGCGAGCCGTCGGTGGCCGCGTGGCACGCCCAGGAGGACGGCTTCGCCGGCCGGCGTCCGATCGAGGAGCTGGCCTAGTCGCCGCCGCCGGGCCGCGGGCCGGATGCCGCTACACTCCACCGGCCCTCCCCATGATCGACGCTTCTCGAGGACCCGCCCGTCATGTACCGTCCCCAGGCGATCCCCGCCCTCGACCCCCTGTATGCCGACATCCGCCGGCGCGACCCGCATCGGCCAGCGCTGCTGGTGGACATCCGCGAGCGAGATGAGTTCCTGGCAATGCGCGTCGAGGGGTGCCTGTTCATCCCGATGTCGCAGCTGGGCGTGCGGCTCGACGAGATCCCCAGGGACCGGCCCGTGATGCTGATCTGCGCCTCGGGCAGCCGGTCCACGAGCGCGACGGCATACCTGCGACAGAACGGCTGGGAGGACGTGGGGAGCGTCGCGGGCGGCATCGAGGGCTGGCAGCGGCTCGGCCTGCCGGTCAAGCGTGGACCCGTGGAGCCGGGCGAGGGCCAGCTCGCCCGGTAGCGGCGGTCCACAGCCGGAACCGCCGCCGGGTGACCGGCGGCCGTCCTGCCTCCCGGGTCGGGCCCGCTATCGGCGGCGGCGCGCGACGAAAGAGCGGACCCGCTCCTTGTGGGCGAACGCCCAGCCGATGACGATCAGGATGATGAAGTTGACGGTGCCGGCGGCGGCGGCATTGAGGTAGCCGAGCTGCTGGCCGATCTCGCCCGTCAGCTTGAGCGCCGGGATCGTCGCGCCCAGCAGGCCGAGCTCGAAGAACGGCAGGGCTGGGGCGAGGTACGCGCGCGCCGAGTCGGTCGTCAAGCCCTGGGCGGTCTGCCCGCCGATGATGAACGCGTAGGCGCCGGACGAGACCCCCTGCGAGCCCTCGATCCCCTGGCCCAGATCCATCTGGGGCAGGTGGTTCCAGGCCGGGATCGAGCCGTTCGCGTCGGGCGTGGCCCAGCGGACGTCGGCGACCGGGCTGCTGCCGTCGGAGCCTCCGATCACGTAGATCGACCCGTTCGACTCGAAGGAGGCCGCGGCGGTGCGTGGGCCGGGCAGGTTCGTCTGGGCGCTGTACTTCCAGGCGTCGATGACGTTGGGGTCCTTGGCCGTGGCGTCGGGCCCGCCGCCGACGAGCCCCAGCTGCACCGTCGCCACGACCTTGCCCTGGTCGTTGACGCCGCCGATCACGTAGATCACGTCGCCCACGTGGACCGCGGTGCCGCCAACATTGGCCTCTGCCAGCGCGCCCGGCTGGGCGACCCAGGCGCCGAGCGCCGGCGGCGTGGCGGTGTTCTGCTGCGACTTCCAGACGCTCCGCGTCGCGGCCGTCCCGTCGGTGCCGCCCATGACCACGATCCCGTCTGACACCGAGACCGCAGTCGCCCCGGCCCGCGGCTCGGGCAGGGCCAGCTTGTCCTCGACCGTCCACTTGGCCGGCGCGCCGTCGTTGTTGATCGTGAGGCTGTAGGTGGTGGTGGTGGGCTTGCCGTCGGGGCCGTAGCCGCCGATGAGGTACAGCGTGTTGCCCAGCACCACCGAGGCGGCCGCACTGCGCGCCTCGGGCAGGGCGGGCCCCTGGCTCCACTTGTCGAAGTTGCCCTGGCCCACCGCGTGCGCGATGAACGTGGTGGACTGGGCCGTCTTGCCGTCGGTGCCGCCGACGTACAGGTAGGTCTGGCCGATCACGGCCGCCGCGCCGTCCGTCCGCCCGGCGGGCAGCTGCAGCTCTGCCGGCGCGGTGTGCCACGGCAGCGTGGCGCCGGTCGGCGCCGGGCAGGGCAGCGTCTCGTTCTCGGGCGGGCAGAGATTGACCGGCGACCACTGCAGCAACGGCGCCAGCGGCCAGATGTCGACCGTGTTGCCCACCGTGAAGTAGTACGCACGATCCGGGATGTAGCCCAGCATCGTGACGATGACGACGAACCAGAAGACCGACTTGGCGCCGGCCCAGGCCCAGCCGTCGGCGTCGAACAGGCCGAAGAAGGCGCGGCGGCGGACGGCAGTCCTGGGGGCGGGGGATGCGCTTTGGGCCATCGCTCAGTTCCCCACGTGGAGGGTGCCGGTCATGTTCGGGTGCACCTGACACAGGAAGGTGTAGCTGCCGGCCGGGAGCGCGGGGACCTTGTAGTCGGCCTGCGCCGGGCCCGTGATCAGCTCGCCCGTGAACACGTCATTGCCGGATGCGTCCTTGATCACGATGTTGTGCATCGTGCTGGCGTCCTGGTTGTCGAAGTGGATCGTGAACGGCGCGTTGGCCGGCGCGGAGAGGTCGGTCTGCTGGAACGCGATGTTCTGGGCCGTCTCGTTGATCACGGTACCCGAGGGCGCCGACGAGGCGGGTGCGCCCGACGCGCCGCCTGACGGGGCGGGCGTCGCGCTGCCGGACGAAGCAGACGGGGTCGGCGTCTTGAACGAGTCCTGCCAGCAGGCCGGGTAGGGCGTGGCGCCTGGGGCCGGTGAGTAGGTCGGGTCCACCCAGCCGGTGAAGGTCTCCTCCTTGCCCGTCGCGGGGTCGATGACCGGCTCGCCGAGGTTCGGGTCCAGCTTCACGTACGTGTCCGCCTTGGAGGCGCGGATGAACGCGATCAGGTCGTTGATCTGGATGTAGTTGAGCGGCCCGGGCGGGTTCCCGGTGTTCGACCAGACCGGCATGATCGAGTTCGCGTTGCCGCATGCGTACCGGCCGCCCACCTGGAGCATGTTGCGGATGTAGTCCGGCGTCAGGTGGGAGAACAGCTTCTCCTGGTCGTTGAGGACGGGCCCCTTGCCGCCCTCGCCGTTGACGCCGTGGCACTGGGCGCAGTTGGCCTCGAAGATGTTGTAGCCGCGCTGCACGGCGGTGACCTGCTGCGCCGACGCCGCGGCGTCGAGCCTGGGCGTCGACAGGCCGCCCGGCAGGCCCACCTCGTAGAAGTAGTAGCCGATGACGAACAGCGCCACGACGGTGACCGCGAGGAAGCCCACCCATCGCGCGTTGGCGGACTGGCGGACGATCCGGGCGGCCCGCTCCGGCGTCAGGTCCAGCCGGTGGGCCGACGGCGGCGCCGAGAAGCGCGAGGCGGGCGCCGGCGCTGACGCCGACCGCGGGGCGGGCAGGCGCTCCTCGTTCTGGCGGCCGGGCTGGTCGGTCATCGTTCTCCTCGGTGGGCGGCGGAGCGGATGGGCGGCGGGCTCTAGATGCAGCCGGTGGGCGTGCGCGGCGGGATGATCCCCGGCTGCCCCACCGCGACCGGCAGGGGGCCCAGGGTGATCTTGCCGGTGTTGATGGTGAGGACGCCGGCGCTGTCGACGATCGTGGCGAAGCGGTCCATGCTGCGGGGCGCGGGCCCGTACTGCGGCCCCAGGGCCTTGATGCCCAGGCGGTCATAGCGCGACCCGTGGCACGGGCACTCCATCCAGAAGTTCTTGAGGCACGGGTTGGGCTTGCAGCCGAGGTGGGGACAACGCTGGTAGAGCGCGCGCACGTTGACGGCGGTCCCGTCGCCGGTCGCGTCGGAGCCGGGGATGAACCGCTGCTGGGAGGGGTCGATCAGCACCACGAACGCCTTGGCGCTCGCGACGTAGGCCGGGAAGCCCTGATCGATCGGCAGGCTGGAGTTCGCGCTCTTGATCGAGGCGAAGTCGCCGATCTTGACCAGTCCGCCGAATGCGCCCTGGAGGTTCGGCCACAGGAACCCGATGGTCCCAGCCGTGACCTCGACGAGCCACAGGCCCATCGCCGCCGCAAGGGAGCCGCGCAGCAGCTCGCGCCGCGAGACGCCCTGGACCTGCTCGTGGCGGATCGCCTTGAGCGCCTCCTTGGTCAGCGCCTGGGGCCGGTTCGCGGGCTCCACCGAGTAGTTGCTCATGGTTCCGGTGCCCCCTCGGTCAGAGTGCGAAGTGGAGGCCCGGCGTCCCGATCGAGAAGAAGTCGAGATACGGGATGACGAACGCGTAGCCGGGGCCCCGGAAGAAGATGCCGACGAAGGTGACGAACAGGCCCAGGGCCGCGAACATGGAGAACAGGACCACCGCCGTCTTCCGCTCGCTCGGGCGCGTCGCCTGGAGGTTCCCGCGATCGATGAACGGGATCAGGGCCGCGCCCACCAGGACGAACGTCGGCACCAGCACGCCCGCCACGGTCGGGTGGAAGTAGGCGAGCAGCTCCTGGAGGCCCAGGAAGTACCACGGCGCCTTCGCCACGGCCGGGGTGATGTTGCCGTTGGCGAGGTCCTCGAGCGGGGCGTTCATGAACAGGCCCATGAGCAGCAGGAAGATGCTCATCACGGCGGCCGCCATGAACTCGATCGCCAGCAGGTGCGGCCAGGTCATGACGGTGTCGTCGGGCTCCTTCTGGACCCTGACCACCGCGTCCTGCTTGACCAGCGCCAGCAGCCGGTACGGGCGCGCCGACATCGGCACACGCTGCTTGTCGATCTCGGTGCGCCGCGACGGGTCGACCGGCTGGACGACGCGGGTCTCGGGCGGCTTGGTGTCGGTCATCGCGCCAGTCCCTCGGGGTGGCAGGGGCGGTGGGTCGTGACGGGCGTGGCGCTCACAGCGGACCGCTGATCCCGCCGTCCTTCCGGATTCGCCAGAAGTGCACGGCCATGAAGATCGCTCCCACCAGCGGGAAGACCATGATGTGCAGCACGTAGAACCGCAGCAGCGTGTTCTGGCCCACCTCGATGCCGCCCAGGAGCAGCAGCTTCGACGGGGTGTTGAACAGCGGTGCGTAGCCCGCCATGTTCGTGCCGATGGTGATGGCCCAGTAGGCGATCTGGTCCCACGGCAGGAGGTAGCCCGTGAACGAGAGCATGATCGTGAGGAACAGCAGGATCACGCCCACGACCCAGTTGAACTCGCGCGGCGGCTTGTAGGCCCCGTGGTAGAAGACCCGCATCATGTGCAGGAACACGAAGAACACCATCAGGTGGGCGGCCCACCGGTGGATGTTGCGGGTCAGCTCCCCGAACACCACCCGCGACTGCAGGTCGAGGATGTTCGAGTACGCCTGCGTGTCCGACGGGACGTAGAAGAACATCAGGTACACGCCCGTGACCGTGAGCACCAGGAACAGGAAGAAGCTGAGGCCGCCGAGGCAGAATGTGTAGGCGAACTTGACCGCGTGCTGCCGAACCCGCACGGGGTGCAGGTGCAGGAACACGTTGTTCATGACCGCGTACGCTCGCGACCGCTCGTCGTTCGGGTACGGGTTGCGGAAGATCGACCGCCACACCGGACTCCGCCGGATGGACTGGTCGACCCGCTCCAGGAAGCTCACCTACGCTCCTCCTGCGACGCCGGCCGTCCCGGCGAGTTGGGCATCGCGGTACGACTCCTTGTAGAGCCGCCCGTCGCTCGAGATCTCCTGCAGCTCGAACCGCTCCATGGTGATCGCGTCGAAGGGGCAGCGCTTGACGCACAGGGCGCAGCGGATGCACCGCTCCTCGTCCAGGATCATCGCGGCGCCGTCGGCCCAGCCGTACGCCTCCTCGATCTCGGGCAGCAGCCCCTCGGTCTTGAGCTGGTTCACGTCGACCATGTGGATGACCCCCTCCGGGCAGACGTCGGCGCAGGCGCCGCACAGCACGCACCGGAACGGGTCGAACCAGATGTTGTAGTTGCACATCAGGCAGCGCGTGGATTCGGCCACGGCGGCCGTCGCGTCGTAGCCCAGCTCCACCGGGGTCGTGAAGTTGACCGCCGGGTCGGTGCTGGGCATCCGCGCCGCCAGCTCGGCCGCCGGGATGTGCTGCCGCGGCAGGACGTCATACAGCTCCGGCATCTCGTGGCGCCATGAGCTGGTGAGCTTCACGTTGGGGGTGATCGTCACGTCCGCGCGCCCGTCGAGGTAGCGGTCGATGGCATAGGCCGCCTTCTTGCCGTGGCCCGCGGACTCGATCATCGTCGTCGGCCCGGTCACGAAGTCGCCGCAGGCGAACACGCCCCGGACGTTGGTGGCGTACGTGGCCGGGTCCACCTTGATCCGGCCGCGGTTGACCTCGAACGAGGACTCGACGGGCAGGAACGAGAGGTCGGCGGCCTGCGAGACGGCCGGGATGATCGTGTCGCACGGGAGCGTGAACTCCGAGCCGGCGATGGGCACCGGGGATCGGCGGCCCGACGCGTCCGGCTCGCCCAGCTTGTTGCGGATGAACCGGACGGCCTTGAGCTTGCCGCCCTCGCCCAGCAGCTCGATCGGACTGACGAGGAAGTCCATCCCGACGCCCTCGCGCTCGGTCTCGCCTAGCTCCTCCTCGTCGACCACGAGCTCGGACCGGGTGCGCCGGTAGGCGATCGTGACGTTGTCGGCGCCGAAGCGCAGGCTCGTCCGCGCGCAGTCCATGGCGGTGTAGCCGCCGCCCACCACCACGACGTTCTGGCCCACCTCGACCTCCTGGCCGAGGTTCGCCCGCTTCATGAAGTCCACCCCGTACAGCACGCCCTCGAGGTCTGCGCCGGGGATGTCGAGGTACACCGGGTTCATGGCGCCCGCGCAGATCGCGATCGCGTCGCAGTCGCGCTGGAGCTCCTCGAACGGGAGGTCCACCCCGATCGTGGTGTCGAACACGAAGCTCACCCCCAGCCGTTCGACCAGGCGCACGTCCATCTCGATCGCCTCGCGCGGCAGGCGGAACGCGGGCACGCCCATCAGCAGGGTGCCACCGCCGTACGGGAGGCTGTCGTAGACGGTGACCTGATAGCCATTCACCGCGAGCTCGCGGGCGACCGCGAGGCCGGACGGGCCGGCGCCGATCACCGCGACCCGCTCCTCGCGGGGCGTGATCGGGGGCATCGTGTCGGGGATGCCGGAGGCCTCGTGCCACTCGACCAGGAACCGCTTCATCGCGCGGATCGCGAGCGGCCGGTCGATGTCGCCGCGGCGGCACGCGCGCTCGCACGGGGCGGAGCACACGTAGGAGCACATCGCCGCGACGGGGTTCGGCTCGCGGGCGAGCAGGTACCCCTCCTCGAACCGGCCTTCGGCGGCCAGATTGAGGTACCCGCGGCAGTTCGTGCCGACGGGACACGCCTCCTGGCATTCGATGTTGCACTGGAGCCAGGATGCGTCGACCGGCTGGACGAGGAATTCCTGCGTCAGATCGAGGGTCACGAAGCGGTGGGCCTCTTGCCTGGGGCTCTGCTGGGCGACTGGTACCCCGGCGGGACGCCGCCGACCGCGAGAGAGTACCAAGCCGACCCGCCTGCTGCACAGCCGTTCCCCTGTCGGGACCACGATCTCGGGCCGGATCACGGTTCGCTCCGCGCGATGGTCCCCGATCACGTCGCGGCGATGCCGACGATGCCGGCCAGAACCGCGCGGTCGGGCCCGCGGAATGCGGTGTCGCCGGGCGAATCGCCGGGCGAATGGTCGGTTGACGCGCGCGCGGAGCGCAGCTACGCTCGGACCCAGCCCGGGGATCCATCGCCGGGCCCCCAAGGGAGTCCCGTGAGCCCGTCCGAGTTCGGCTTCCTGGCCCTCGGCATCGCCCTCGGCGTCACGGCCGGAGTCGCGCTCCTCTCCGTGGTGCGGCCCAGATCACCCCTGCGACCGGTGGTCAGGGTGACCGTCACCCCGCACGCGATGGCGCCGCGGGCGCTGGCCGACCTGACCCGGCGCGGAGCGAGGTTCGAGGGGCCCGTCCCGGGCTCGCCCGACGACGACGCCCGCGGGGGCGTGTCGCCGGCCACCGCATTGCACGACCCCGCCGCCGCGCACCCGCTGCTGCCGACGCCTTCGACGGATAGAACGACCGTTTCATTCACGCCTTCCGGACCCCCGTCGCGAGCCGTCGGAATCCCGATCGTCGGCGACGGCCGGCCGCCTGCCGGCCCGCTGGCCTCGCGCGAGCCGTCGCTCGCGGTCGCCGAGCTGGGAGTCGAGCTCCCGCAACTCGGGACGCCGACGCGGGCCGCGACGCCCGCCCGGGTGGGCGTCGGGCCGCGCCCAGCCGCGCTCGCCGTCCGGGCACGTCCGCCGGCGCCCGAGGCGCGGCCGCCGCTGGCGGCGAACTCGGTGGGAATTCCGATCGTGGCGGGCAGAGCTCCGTCCGGCCGGGCGCCGAATCCTGCCGCGGGCAGTGCCGCCGCCGGCGGCACCGCCGCGCCGGACGCCTGTCCCGACGAGCGCACGCGGGCCGCGACGGCGTGCGCCTCGGCCGATGCCGCCAGAGATACGGCTCGCCGCCTCGCCGATCAGCTCCGCGACGCGCAGCGCGCCCACGCCGACCTGCAGGCCCGGGTCGAGGAGGCCGGCATGCTGGCAGATCCCCGCCGGCTGGCTGCCGAGAAGGAGCGCCTGCACGCGCAGTTCAGGGCGGCGCACGTGGAGACGGCGTCTGCCGACGAGGCCGAAGCCGCCGCCCGCGAGTGGCTCACGGCCGTCAGCACGGCCAACACGGCCGCCCATGGCGCGGCCCGCCGCGTCCAGTCCGGCATCGAGGAGCTGCGTCGGCAGTCCGTGGTCCTCGAGAGGCTGGAGCTCGAGTCGAACGGCGCCCGCGTCACGGCCGAGCGGGCGGAAGAGGCTTGCCGCACCGCCCGCGAGGCGCTCGCCGCGTGCGAGGAGCGGCAGCACCCGGTCGCCTCGAGTGCCGGGGAGGAGCCGAACCCGCTTGACTCGCATTGGCCCGGCGGCCCGGAGCCCGGCCTCGACCGCCAGCCGGGGTCGCGTCCCGGAGCGGAGCGGCAGCCGCGGATCCTGCACGTGCTGCGCGGCGATCGCGCCGCTCGCGAGGACCTGGTGGCCAGCCTCGCCGCGGGCGACGCCGTGGCCGTGGCCTCCTGGCACGTCCGCATCGCGGACTTCGTGGACGCGGTCATGGCGCGGGCCATCGAGGACGGCTTCATCGACACCGACGAGGACAACCCGTTCTGGCGCCTGTTCTCGTCCGACGAGCGGCGCGAGATCATCGGGGCCCTGTCCGCGCTGGGCTTCCGCTTCGACGGGCTGCGCGGATTCGCCGACAGCCGCGTGCCGAGCGCCCGTGACCTGTCGCTCGCGGTGGGCTACGCCGGCCTCGACCGCATGCGCATCCGCTCGTGGCCCGGCGAGCGGGCGCTGGCCGAGCTGTTCAGCCAGGCGACGGTGCGCGCCGACCTGTGGCTCGCGATGCAGGCGAACGACCTCGCGCTGGGCCGGGTGGAGGCGGCGCTGGGCTCGCGCGCGGCGGCGCTCGCAGACCTCTGGGACGCCTGGGGCCGGGTGCGGCCGGCGATGCTCGAGGAGGGATAGGGCAACCCGCCGCGCACCGCGTGCCGGCCGTCAGCCCGCAGCCGCCCCCTCCCCAGCCGCGGATGACGCGGGCTCGTCCTCGTCGATGACGATCAGGCGGAAGGCGTCGGCGGCCTCGGCCCCGATGGGCTCGCCCTCCTCGCGCGCCCACTCGCGGATGCGCGCCTCGAGCCGCTCCGGCTGGCGGATCTGGCTCACGTGGGCGCGCAGCGCGTCGATCTTGCGCCCCAGCGTGGCGCTCGTGTCCACGGCGACGTTCGGCCGGTTCGACCAGAAGAGGTAGAGGCGGCGGACCCTGTGCGGCTCGAGGCCGTCGCGCGCCAGCCACGGGAAGGCCATGCCGTTGCGGGCGGCCGGGTAGACGGCGTCGACCGCCGCCATCCCGGCGGTCCGGTGGTCCACGTGGTTCACGCCGCCGTCCGAGTAGAAGATCGCCTCCGGGTCCACGCACAGGACGGCATCCGGCCGGAAGGCCCGGATCTCGCGGACCAGCTGCTCGCGGAGGGCGAGGTCGTTGGCGAGGGCGCCGTCGGGCTGGTGCAGGAAGGAGGTGCCGGCGTACCCCACCACGGACGCCGCCTCGCGCTGCTCCGCCTCGCGGACGGCGGCCAGCTCGAGCGGGTCGGTGCGCCAGTCGTCGGCGCCGGCGTCACCGCTCGTGCAGCACACGAGCCAGCCGGCCGAGCCCTCGTCGATCCAGCGGGCGGCGGTGGCGGCAGGTCCGAAATCGGCGTCGTCGGGGTGGGCGACGATCACCATGAAGCGGGCGGGCCGCCACGCGTTGGCGGCGATCGGTGGGTCCTGCATCAACGTCTTGTCCATCTTGCGCGATGTGCTATCGTCAAGGCTGAGGCTTGGCTCGTTTCCCCCCACGAGCGAGGCCTCGTTCCATGTCCGGCTCCGGCTCAGCCCGCAGCGGTCGCGGCCCGCAGCGCCGCCAGGACCTGGGCGGCGTGGCCGTCGGCCCTGACCTTGGGCCAGGCCGCCGCCACCTTGCCGTCCGGCCCCACGAGCCAGCTCGACCGGATGATCCCGAAGTGCGTGCGGCCGTAGTTGCTCTTCTCGCCCCACGCGCCGTAGCGCTCGGCCACGGCGTGGTCCTCGTCGGACAGGAGCGCGAACGGCAGGCTGTACTTGGCGCGGAACGCCGCGTGGCTGCCGCTGCCGTCGGGACTGATGCCCCACACCTCGGCGTCCAGCCCGCCGATCTCCGCGTGCGCATCGCGGAACTGGCAGGCCTCGGTGGTGCAGCCCGGGGTGTCGTCGGCCGGGTAGAAGTACACGACGGTCCACGCGCCGCGGCGGTCGGACAGACGGTGGACCGTGCCGTGCTCGTCGGGGAGGGCGAAGTCGGGGGCGTCGTCGCCGACGTTGGGCGTGCTCATGGGCGGAGCATAGACCCGGCGGCCGCGGCGGGCCCTCAGGCGGGCCGCTCCACCACGAGCAGGCGCCCGCGGCGGAGCGCAACGCCGGCATCGACGGCCGCGCGGACGTTGGACAGGCCGCGGGCGGGGCCGCTGCGCAGCGGCTCGTCGCGGAGCGGGTAGCGCAGCCCGTGCGTCGTGACGCCCTCCGCGTCGCCGCCGAACGGCAGCAGCGAGACGATCGCGCCGAGCCGCCCGGGCAGCGGCCGCATCACCGGCGCGCCGTCCGGGCCGGGCGCCGTCACGAGGCGCGCCCTGGCGCCCGCGTCGAGCAGGACGAGATCGACGCCGGCCAGCTTCGGGTGGGCGAGGAGCCACAGGTTGGCGAGCGCGTGGTCGAGGCGAGGGCCGCCGAAGGCGCCCAGCACGGTGACCCGCGTCGCCCCCAGGGCGAGCGCCTCGAGGAGCGCGAGCTCCGTGTCGGACTCGTCCTTGTCGGGCCGGAAGCGCCGGACCGCGGTCCCCGACGACTCGGCCTCGGCCACTCGGTCGGCGGCCAGCGAGTCCAGGTCGCCCACCAGGACGTCGGGCGCGAAGCCGATGGCCACCGCCCGCGCGTACCCCCCGTCAGCGGCCACCACGGCCTCCACCCCGCCCGCCCAGCCCGGCCAGCTGGCGTCGAGTTCGGCACGCGTGGCGACGTCGCCGTCGGCCACGACGAGCACGTGGCGCCCGAGAGCGCTGGGTGAGTCCGGCATGGGCCGGATCGTACCCGTCCCGACCGGCGGGCGGCGCGGGGCGTCGTGTAGACTCGCCGCCGTGCCCGAGACCCCGATCCACCCCGCCGTCCAGCGAGTGGTCGAGGCTGCCGCCCGGAAGGGCGTGACGCTCGACATCCACGTCTTCCCGGAGGGCACGCACACCGCCGAGGACGCCGCCCGGGCCGTGGGCGCCGAGATCGGGCAGATCGTGAAGTCGCTCGTCTTCGTGGCTCCTGGCGGCGAGGGCCGCAAGCCGGTCCTGTGTCTCGTGTCCGGGCCCAACCGCGTCGACCTCGCCCGCCTCGCGGCCGTCGTGGGCGAGCCCGACATCCGGCGCGCCACTGCCGCCGAGGCGAAGGAGCTGACCAGCTTCACCATCGGCGGCATCCCGCCGATCGGACACGGCGGCGGCCTGCGCGTGATCATGGATCCGGACCTCGGGCGCTTCCAGACGGTCTGGGCCGCGGCGGGCACCGCCACGGCGGTCTTCCCCGTCTCGCCCCGAACGCTCCTCATGCTCGCCAACGCCCACGTGGCGCCCATCTGCGAGGAGCGGCGCCAGGCCGATGTCCTGGCCGAGCAGGCCGGCCTGACCGCCGTCCCGCCGGCCGGGGAGGCCTGACCGCCTCGTGCCCCCCGAGGTCCACCACCGCGTGGTCGGGTTCCCGGGCGGCTTGCGTGCCTCGTTCCGCTGGGCCGGCTCCGGAGCGGGCGCCGCGGTGTTCGCGCTGTCCGAGGCGGGCGGCCCGCTGGCCGACCTTGGCGAGTTGAGCGGGCCAGACCCGGACCGCCGCTGTCGGGCGGAGGTGCGGGTGGAGACGCCCGCAGGCCCCTGGACGGTGCGGCTCGCGTCCACGATCAGCGACGAGCCGAGCGGGCTGCTGTGGGACGCCGAGGGCCTGTTGCTGGTCGCCTACGGCTTCCACTGCTACGCGCTCGGGGCCCGGACCGGCGAGCTGCGCTGGAGCCACCGCTCGGCGTCGCCGATCGTGGCCCTGCTGGGCTCGCCGCGCCTGCCGCACGCCATCCTCCAAGCGGAGATCGAGACGTTCGCCCTCCAGCCGTCGGG
>JAKAMV010000672.1 GCA_021812735.1 Chloroflexota bacterium
CCACGTCCTGGACGGTCAGCCGCTCGATCGCGATCCGGTACCGGTCGGGCCGCGACAGCACGGGCTTGCCCGTGCGGAAGACGTCGGGCAGGTGTCCGTAGTCGAGGCTGCCGACGGCGGCGAACTGGAACTGCCCGCCGAGGAACTCCGGGCGGTCGGGGTCGAGCAGGATCTTGGCGACGTCGCCCGGGACGCGGATCCGGCCGTCGACCGTCTCGACCAGGGCGAACGCGTCGGCTCCCCACGCCCAGCGACCCGCCAGCGACGGCTCGACGCCGGTCCTCGCGCCCAGCTCGGCAGCCGTGAGCCCGTGCGTCCCGGCGTCGCGCAGCGCGTCGAACAGGCCGAGCTCCAGCCCCGTGAAGACGTACCAGGTGCGGTAGAAGCCGCGGAGGCTGCCGACCAGGTCTTCGAAGCGGTCGTCGAGGCGCATGGCTGCATTGTGGCATGCGACGATGCGCGTGCTGCATGCCGCGCGGTCGTCGCCGGGTATCGGTTGCGGTCCGCCGCAACGTGCAACCGGGCCGCCACCGGCCGTGTTCTACCGAGTGATGGACGACCAAGCCCTCGCCGACGCCCTCGCCCGCGACCTCGACGCCGCCTTCGAGCCGCTCGTGCGCGCGCACGCCGACCGCTGCTACGCGATCGCGCTGCGCGTGCTCGGCAATCCCCACGACGCCGAGGACGTGGCCCAAGACGCGCTGGTCCGCGCGTATCGCGCGCTGGCCTCGTACGAGCCGGCGCGCATCCGGTCGCTCCGGCTGCGGCCGTGGCTGGCCACGATCGTGATCAACCTGTGCCGCAACCACGCCCGGCGGGCCCGCCCGACGACGGTCCAGCTCGACGGGCTCGACGCGGCCGGCGCCGAGCCGGCGACCTCCGACGGCTCGGGTCCCGCCGCGATGGCCGAGGCGGCGGACGAGCGGGCGCGCCTGGCGCTGGCGCTGGCATCCCTGCCAGAGCTGTACCGCGTGCCGCTGGTCCTCCGCCACGTCGTCGACCTCTCGTACCCCGAACTCGCTGAGATCCTCGGCCGTCCCGAGGGAACGCTGAAGGCCCAGGTCCACCGCGGGCTCGCGATGCTGCGCGCCGTCGCGGTGGAGGCCGGGCTCGAGGAGGTGAGCGCATGACACCCGACCGCGCGGAGCTGACGGAGCTGGCCGCCGCCGCGCCGGCCGGCCTCGCGGACGACATCCTCGTCGAGGTCGGCCTGGCCGACCGCATCGCGCCCATCACCGCGCCCGTCGGGACGCTCTGGGTGGGGTGGAACGGCCGCGGCGTGGCCTCCGTGGACCTCTCGGACGACGGGCCGTCGGCCCGCAGTGCCCACGAGGCTCGGACCGGTCGCCGGACGCTGCTCGCCGACGCGCTGCCCGCCGGACTCGCGCGGTCGATCTCGCGCCGACTGGCCGGCGACCGCGGCGCCGCCATCCCGCTGGACCTGCGCGGGCGCACCCCGTTCGAGGTGGCGGTCTGGAAGAAGGCGCTCGAGATCCCGTTCGGCGAGGTCCGGCCCTACGGCTGGATCGCCGTCGAGATCGGCCGGCCCAGGGCCGTTCGGGCGGTCGGCACAGCGCTGGGCCACAACCCGGTCCCGCTGGTGGTCCCCTGCCACCGCGTCGTCCGCAGCGACGGGATGATCGGCAACTACTCGCTGGGCGGTCCCCACAACAAGCGGCTGATCCTGGCCGCGGAGGGCGTCGACCCGGCAGCGCTCGAGGAGGCGGCCCGCAACGGCGAGCGCCTCGTGGGATCGGACACGACGCACATCGTGTGCTGGCCCACCTGTCGCCATGCCCGGCGCGTCACGCCGCGGCACCGCGTCTCGTTCCGGTCGCTTCGCGAGGCCGGCGCCCGCGGCTACCGGCCCTGCAAGGTCTGCCGGCCGACCGCCGCCGACCGGGCGGCGTAGCCCGACGGGCAGGACCCCGGCATCGCGGTGCGGGGCGGCGTGGGTCGCCCGCCGTTTGGCCTAGTCGCGTAGCGCAAGCCGACGCGGCTCGGTAGACTGCCCGGACACCCGCATCCGTCCTCGAGGAGCCCAGACCATGCGCCGCTCCGCCAGCCCGCTCGCCGCCTGGGCTGGCATCGTCGTCCTCTACTTCGTCTGGGGCTCGACGTATCTCGGGATCCGCGTCTGCGTCGAGTCCATCCCGCCGTTCGTGATGGGCGGCATGCGCTTCATCGTCGCCGGGGCGATCCTTGTCCCCGGGGTCATCGTCGCCTCGCGGGGACGGGTAGCTCGGCCGACGCCGGGCCAGCTCCGCGACGCGGCCATCGTCGGCAGCTTCCTCCTCGGCGGCGGGATGGGCCTCGTGGCGTGGGGCGAGCAGACGGTCGCGTCGGGGGTGGCCGCGCTCCTGATCGCGCTGATGCCGATGTGGGTCGGCCTCTTCAGCCTCGCCCTGTTCCGCGACCGGATGCCGCGGCGCGCCGTCGTCGGCACGGTGATCGGGTTGGGGGGCGTCGCCGTGCTCGCCGGCCCGGCCCTGGGCGGGGGCGGCTCGGAGGCCACGGGCATCCTGGCGCTGCTCGTCTCGCCGATGTGCTGGGCCACGGGCTCGCTCTACGCCACGCGCCGGGCGGTACTGCCGAAGCCCGCCCTGCTCGCCACCGGCATCGAGATGCTCGCCGGGGGCGTGCTCATGCTCCTCATCGCCCTCGTCGTCGGCGAGTGGGGCGTATTCGACCCCGCGGCGGTGGCCCCGGTGGCCTGGCTTGGCCTCGCGTACCTTATCGTGGTCGGGAGCCTCGTCGGCTACGTGACGTACAGCTGGCTGCTCGGCGTCGCGCCGCTCGGCCGGATCACCACGTACGCGTACGTGAACCCCATCGTGGCCGTCGTGCTCGGCTGGCTGCTCCTCGGCGAGGCCGTCACGGCCCAGACGATCGCCGCCGCGGTCGTCATCGTGGCCGGCGTGGCGCTGATCGTCTCCGCCACGGGACGTCACGGCCCGACGACCACGGGCCGGACCGAGCCCGCCAGGACCAGCGAGGCGGCGGTCGTCGCCGAGGGCGAGGTGGTCGCCGTCTGACGCGTCAGCCCCGCTCGAACCCCTGGGCCGGCCACGGCTCGCAGCGCAGCGGGCGGTCCCGGCGGTAGCCCAGCGCGTAGTCGGCCTGGATCAGCGTGTGCAGCTGGCTGGTGCCCTCGTAGATCACCGCGGCCTTGCTGTTGCGCAGGTACCGCTCGACCGGGAACTCGTTCGAGTAGCCGTTGGCGCCGTGGATCTGGATGGCGTCGAGCGCCGCCTGGACCGAGTGCTCGGTGGCGTGCCACTTGGCCAGCGACGTCTCGCGCGTGTTGCGCAGGCCCCGGTTCTTGAGCGCCGCCGCCTGCCACACGAGCAGGCGCCCGATCTCGGTCCCCTTCGCCATGTTGGCGATCATCTGCTTGACCAGCTGGTGCTGGCCGATCTCCTGGTCGAAGGTGTGGCGCTCGTGGGCGTACTTGAGCGACGCGTCGAGGCAGGCCTGGGCGAGGCCGACCGCGCCGGACGCCACGGTGAAGCGGCCCTGGTCGATCGCGCTCATGGCGATCAGGAACCCCTCCCCCTCCTCGCCGATCCGGTTCTCCACCGGCACGCGGACATTCTCGAAGTTGATCAGGCCCGTGTTGCCCGCCCGGATGCCCATCTTGCCGTGGAGCGTGCCCGTGGTCAGGCCGGGCATGCCCCGCTCCACCACGAACGCGGTGATGCCCTTGTGCCTCTTGGCGCGGTCGACGGTCGCGAAGACGAGGAAGTGGTCGGCGAGGTCGGCGAGGCTGATCCAGATCTTGCCGCCGTTGAGCACGTAGCTGTCGCCGTCCCGCCTCGCCGTCGTGGCCAGGTTGCCGGCATCGGTCCCGACGCCCGGCTCGGTCAGGCCGAACGTGGCCAGCTTCTCGCCCCTCGCCTGGGGCACGAGCCAGCGCTGCCGCTGCTCCTCCGTCGCCCACTGGAGGAGCGTGAGGCTGTTCAGCCCGACGTGGACGCTTTGGACCACGCGGAAGGACGTGTCGGCGCGCTCGAGCTCCTCGCACAGGATCGCGAAGCTCACGTAGTCCATCCCCGAGCCGCCGTACTGCTCCGGGATCGGCGCACCCAGGAACCCCAGCTCGCCCATCTTGTCGAACACCTCGCGGTGGGTCTCTCCGTTGGCGTCCCACTCGCGGATGTACGGGAGGATCTCGGCCTCGACGAACGCGCGGGCGGCGTCGCGGACGAGCTTGTTCTCGTCGGTGAGGGTGAAGTCGATCACGATTCGGTGCGCCTCGGGCTAGCGGCTGCGGGCCCCCGCTCTGTCTTGGGGGGCGGCCCCGCAGTCATGCTACCGCCGGGCGCGCGGCGTCCCGGCAGTGTTGCGCGACGGTGCCCGGCGTCACCGTCCGGCATCGCGAACCGCTCTCGCGGCGTCGCGGCCCGGTCCTGGCGACGCCGCGTCGGCCACCGGCCGCCTCGCCTGCTGGGCTGCCGGCTCCGGTCGCGTCCCCCATCGCCCAAAGCAAGCGGGTTCCGGGTAGTTCACAAATCGCGGAACCACATGAGGCGGCCCGAGATGCGGCGGCCAGAGCGGCCCGACGTGGGGTGCCCGGAGCGGCCCGAGACGCGGCCAGAGCGGCCCGGCGTGGGGTGCCCCGAGCGGCCGAGCGACTGTCTCCGCCTGCCACGACTCCGGATCGTTCCGTGATTGGCGAATGACCCGGAAACTGCCAACTGGCGGCAGTGGTTGGCAGCGAGGCACACCCGCGCCGCACGGGGCGAGCGCAGGGCCGATTGCTGCGCCAGCAGTGGATGGACGGCCGCCCGGCGTGACGCCGCATTGCGCGCCCGGGCCGCTGCCTATACTCGGCCCGTGGACACCTCCGACGCACTCGACCTCGCCGTCCTGGCGGACGCCAACATCAGCCCCATCCTCGGCCGGTACATGGACAAGAGCTGGTCCCACGGGATCGGCCACCGCCTGTACGACACCGCGGGCAACAGCTACCTGGACTTCGCGAACGGGATCGCGGTGACAGCGCTCGGCCATGCACACGCCCGCGTCTCGGCCGCGGTGCACGCCCAGGTGGACCGCCTCTTGGGGCCGGTCCACGCGATCGGGTTCAGCGAGCCCACGGTCAAGCTCGCCCAGATGCTCGCCGACACCTTTCCCGACCCGCTCGACAGCGTCCTGTTCCTCAACTCCGGATCCGAGGCCATCGACGGCGCGATCAAGCTTGCACGCCGGGTCACGGGCCGGCCCGGCGTCATCGCGTTCCGCGGCGCCTTCCACGGCCGGACGATCGGCGCCACGAGCGTCACGACGTCCTCGCTGAACTACCGCCGGGGCTACGAGCCGCTGCTGCCTGGCGTCTACGTGACGGTCTACCCGAGCGTGTACCGCTATTACGGGGGCGACGAGCAGCGCGCGGTGGCCGACTCCCTCAAGCACTTCGACACGCTGCTCATGACCACGATCTCCCCCGACGAGGTCGCGGCGGTCGTCATCGAGCCGGTCCAGGGCGAGGGCGGCTACTACCCGGCCCCGGCGGCGTTCCTCCAGGGCCTCCGCGAGCGCTGCACCCGGCATGGAATCCTGCTCATCGTCGACGAGGTCCAGTCGGGCTACGGCCGCACCGGCGACATGTGGGCGTTCGAGGAATCGGGCATCGTCCCCGACGTCGTCTGCGTCGCCAAGGCGATCGCCAACGGCCTGCCGCTCT
>JAKAMV010000673.1 GCA_021812735.1 Chloroflexota bacterium
CCTTCCACCCGGACGAGATCGGCGCGCGGGTCCGCGCCGTCCTGCGGCGCACATCGGCCGGGCCTGCGCGCATCGTCCAGTGCGCTGACATCACGATCGACCTGGGGCGCCGGATGGTGACGCGGGTGGGCCGGCGTGTCGCGCTGACGCGCACCGAATGGCTGCTGCTGCAGGAGCTCGCCGCACACGCCGACCGCGTCGTCCTCCACACGCAGCTGCTCACGGCGGTGTGGGGTCCGGAGTACCGCGGCGAGTTCAACTACCTGCGGATCTGGGTCAGCCGGCTCCGCCGCAAACTCGGGGTCCCGGTCGGGGCGAGCGGGCCCATCAGGACATTCCAGGGCATCGGCTACCTGCTCGATACACGCTGGACGCCAGCAGCGGAGACGACACCCGCTCAAGGGAGAGCGCCATAAGGCCGCTCGGCGGCGCGTACGCGCCGATCAGCGCTGCGCCTTCCTCCGCTCCCGGGCATCCTCGATCACCCGTCGGTAGACCTGTTCGTACGCGTCGACCATCCTATCGGCCGAGAAGCGCTCGAGCGCGCGGTCCCGGATACGTCGACGGTCCAGGGCAGGGACGCGCTCGATCGCGAGCGACGCCTCCCGCAGATCGTCGACGAGGAAGCCGTCCACGCCGTCCTCGATGATTTCCGGGAGTGCGCCCGCTCGACGCGCAATGACCGGCGTTCCCGCCGCCAGCGACTCGATGGCCACGAGCCCGAACGGTTCCGGCCACGCGCCGAGCATGAGGGTGGCGAGAGCCCCCGCATAGAGCGCGTCGCGTTCGGGTGGCCCCACCTCGCCCAGGTACTCGGCCACGCCTTCGTGCACTGCAGGCTCCAGGACCTCACGGTACAGCTGTTCTTCGCTGGCGTAGCGTTTCTTGGCCGCCACACGCAGCTGGATGCCGGTCTCCCGCGCGAGCGCGACCGCCTCGGCGATCCCCTTCTCCTGCGCCACGCGGCCAACCAATGCCAGGTAGCGTCCCGGTCGGTCGCTGAAGACCATCGACGCCAAGGGCAGTCCGTGGTACACGGTGGCGATCCAATTGGCGTGCGGGAACCAGCGCCGCTGGTTGTCGCTGATCGAAACCAGCGGGATCTCCGCGAATTCGGCCAGGAGCTGAGGCAGCCCGGGCAGATCGAGCCGACCGTGGAGCGTGGTGACAACCGGGGTCGGGCAGTGGCGGGCCAGCAGAAACCCGTCGCCTTCCAGGTGCGAGTGGATCACATCGTACCGCTCGCGCTCGCGCCAGACGCGCGCCGCGCTGATTGCGAAGAACGGGTGCACATCGTCCGGCGGGCCGGTGCGCTCCCACAACGACTGCTCGACGGTCGCGACCAGCTCGCAGGCCACCGTGGAGTCGCCGGGCGCGAAGAGCGTGACGCGGTGGCCGCGCCCCACGAGCCCCGTCGCGAGCACTTCGATGACGCGTTCCGTCCCCGCGTACGCGCGCGGGGGCACCGGGAGCATCGGCGGCGCCACCAGCGCGATGCGCAGCGGCTCGGGCGATGCCGGCATCCGCACCTCGACTTCTCGTCCCAGTCTACTTCGCCGCTTGCTGCGGTGCCACGCTGGCGTCGGATGGCGTTGGTGACACGCGCCCGGCCGTTGCGCAGTCCTGGCGCGGGCGGTTGACACGGCGGACCGTGGGCACGTTCGGCGCCGGCGCTGGTACCTTGCACCAATGCGCACCGACCACCCTGTCTTCGACGGCGGCCCGGACGAGGACCTGCTCCAGGCGATCAGGGCCAAGCCTGCGGTCGCACCGATCGCCGACGCCGTTGTCGTGAAGGACGGCGAACTCTTCTTCCTCTGTCCCCCGTCCGGCAGCATCCCTCTCTCCGGCGCCCACGGCTTCGGGCTCTTCTACCACGACTGTCGCTACCTGAACGGCTACGACCTCCGGCTGTCCGGGCTCTCCGCCACCGCGTTGGCCGCCAATGCCGCCATCGGCTTCGAGGCCGAGATCCAGCTCACCAACCCGGAGTTCGAGGTCGCCGGCAGCCCCGTGATCCCGCGCGAGACGCTCGGCATCCAATGGACGCGCCTCGTGGACGGCGTGGGCCTCGCCCTGCACGACCGCATCACGATCCACAACTTCGGCCTGGACCCAGCCGCCTTCTCGATCTCGCTCGCGTTTCGGGCAGACTTCGAGGACATCTTCCAGGTACGCGGCCTGCACACCGCGCGGCCCGGCCACCTCCACAGGGCCGGCTGGCACGGCAAGGTCCTCGGCTTCACGTACGAGGGTGCCGATGGGCTGTGGCGGGCGCTTGGTGTGCACCTCACTCCCACCCCCACCGTGCGGCGGCGCCTCGGCGCCCGATACGCGTTGTCGCTCGGCGCGCGCGAACGGGTCACGATCGATCTGTCGCTGGCGCTGGCCGAGACCGCGACGGAAGACCAGGCCGCCGCCGGGATCGCGGTGCGGCCGGATCGCCAACGCGTCAGCCACCTGCAGCGCCGCTCAGCCCGTCAATGGACGGCCGGACAGACGCAGCTCCGCAGCGATAGCCCGTTGCTGAACAACGTGGTCGAGCGCTCGTTGCGCGACCTGCGCATGCTCCGCAGTGGTGCCGCGGGTCGCGAGTACTTCAGCGCCGGGCTTCCCTGGTATGCGGCCCTGTTCGGACGGGACAGCGCCATCACCGCGATCGAGACCCTCGCGTTCGACCCAGCGATCGCGGCCGAGACGTTGCGCCTGCTGGCGGCACGACAGGGACAGGTGACCGACGCATTCCGTGAGGAAGAGCCCGGCAAGATCCTGCACGAGATGCGCGTGGGCGAGCTCGCCCACCTCGGGCTCGTCCCGCATGCCCCGTACTTCGGCACGGTGGACGCGACTCCCCTCTTCCTCCTGCTCCTCGGACACCACGCCGCGTGGACCGGCGACCTAGCGCTGTTTCGCGAACTGCGCGAGCCCGTCGACCTGGCCCTGCGCTGGCTGGACCGCTGGGCGGACCGCTCGGGTCGAGGCTGGGTGGAGTATGGACGGCCGACCGGGCACGGCCTGACCAACGAGGGCTGGAAGGACTCCCCCGACTGCATCATGCACGAGGACGGCACGCTGGCGAACCCGCCGATTGCCCTCGTCGAGGTGCAGGCGTACGCCTGGCAGGCGAAGATCCTGATGGCCGACCTGTTCCGCCGCGACCACGACGCGGCGCGTGCGGATGCGCTGCGACGGGAGGCCGACGACCTGCGCGAGCGCTTCGAGCGCGCCTTCTGGATGGACGACCGGGGATGCTATGCCCTGGCGCTCGAGGGGGGCGAACGAGCGTGCCGCGTGATCGCCTCGAATGCCGGGCACGCACTCTGGACGGGGATCGCCACGCCCGACCATGCCGCGGCCACCACCCGGCGGCTGATGGCGCGCGACATGTTCTCGGGCTGGGGCATCCGTACGCTCTCAGCGCACGAACGTCGGTACAACCCGATCGGCTATCACTTGGGGACGGTCTGGCCCCACGACAACGCCATGATCGGGATGGGCTTTCGCCGCTACGGCTTCGACGAGCCGGCAGCGCAGGTCCTGACGTCGCTGATCGAAGCGGCCGATCACTTCCCGCACCACCGCCTGCCCGAGCTGTTCGCCGGTTTCGCGCGGGCCGACGGCGACGCGCCGGTCTCGTACCCGGTCGCCTGCCATCCCCAGGCGTGGTCGGCGGCCAGCGTCCCATACCTCGTCGCAGGTCTGCTCGGGCTCGAACCCGACGGCTTCGGCCATCGACTCCGCGTGATCCGTCCGGTGCTGCCCGCCTTCGTCCACGAGCTCGAGATGCGCGGACTCACGGTCGCCAACGCCCAGGCCGACCTGCGCTTCGAGCGTCCGGGATCGGCAGCGGCGGTCCGCGTCCGGGTCCTCGACGTCCGCGGCGACCTCGACGTGTCGATCGAAGCCTGAACGGCGTCCCGGTCGAATCGGGACGTTTGCCCCTGTCCGACGCCTGCCACCCGGCGCAAGCATCCACCGCGTCGAACGCTCCGCGGGGCCGTCCCACCACACGGGGCACAGAAGGAGCTGACGATGACCCGCGTCCTCGTGGTGCATCACGACATCGACATGGCCGACCAGGAGGCCGAGACGCTGCGGCTGGCCGGATACGAGGTAGATCAGTGCGCAGGTCCGGCGATGAACCGCTGCCCGGTCCTGCGCGGCGAACCGTGCGCCGCCGCCGAGCGTGCGGACGTGCTGCTCTACGACGTGTGGTCCACGGGCGAGAGCGACGGCGGGCGCCGGCTGATCCGCAACCTGCGTGAGCTGTACCCGGACATCCCGGTCGTGCTGACCGCGCCGGGGCTCGAGCTCGACTGGGTCGAGGAAGAGGGGCCGCACGGCGTCACGCCGATGACCGGTATGCCCGACCGCGCGCACCTGCAGGCGGCGATCGAGGAGGCGCTGGCCAAGCGCGTGCGCGCCTGACGCGGTGGCGCAACGCTGCGTGCCGACGCACGGTCTCCGGGGTGCGCGCGCCCTTCGGCTACGCCGGCACCGCGAGCTTCGCGACGAAGTCCCGCATCCGCGCCAGCGCCTTCGCGATGTTCGCCTGGGAGGTCGCGTAACTCAAGCGGATGTGGTGCGTCCCCACCGCGCCGAACGCAGTCCCCGCGAGGACCGAGACCCCCGCCTCGGTGAGGAGCCGGTCCGCGAACGCGGCCCCCGTGAGCCCCGTGCCCGAGACGTCGGGAAAGACGTAGAAGGCGCCCTGCGGTTCGAGGCAGCGGATCCCCGGGATCGCGTTCAGGCCGGCCACCAGCAGGTCGCGCCGGGCGCGGAACTCCGCCACCATCGCCTCGACCGGCTCCTGCGGTCCTTGGAGCGCCGCCAGGGCGCCGTATTGGGGGAAGGTCGGCGCACAGCTGATCGAGTTGATGATGAGCCGCCCGAAGGCGAAGGCGAGCGGCTCGGGCACGATCGCGTAGCCCAGGCGCCAGCCGGTCATGGCGTAGGTCTTCGAGAAGCCATCGAGCACGACCGTGCGGCTCGCCATCCCGGGCAGGCTCGCGATCGAGAGGTGCTCGCCCTCGTAGAGGATCCGCCCGTAGATCTCGTCGGCGAGGACGACGAGATCGTGCGCCTGCGCGAGCGCGGCGATCGCCTCGAGGTCGGCACGCGTCAGCACCCCGCCCGTCGGGTTGGCCGGTGAGTTGAGCACCAGCATCGTCGTGCGCGGGCTGATGCGCGCGGCGAGCGCGTCGGGGTCGAGCCGGAAGCCCTGCGCCTGGCGCAGCGGGAGCGGCACCGGGGTGCCGCCCATGAAGCGCACCAGCGACTCGTAGATCGGGTACCCGGGGTCGGGCACGATCACCTCGTCGCCTGCTTCGACGAGCGCCTCGATCGCGTAGAGCATGACGCCCTTGCCGCCCACCGTGACGAAGACCTGCTCGGGCGTCACCGGGAAGCCCTTGCGGCGCGTCGCATCCGCGGCGATCGCGGCGCGCAGCTCGGGGATCCCAGCGTACGGGGCGTAGTGGGTGCGGCCCTCGTCGAGCGCGCGCTGGGCCGCCGCGCGGATGTGGGCCGGCGTGTCGAAGTCGGGCTCGCCGATCTCGAGGTGCACCACGTCGACGCCGCTCGCCTCCAGGGCGCGGGCCCGCGCCGCCGCCTCGAACGCGGTCTCCGTGCCGATGCGCTCCATCCGACTCGCGAGTCGCATCTTTGCCGCCTCCA
>JAKAMV010000674.1 GCA_021812735.1 Chloroflexota bacterium
CCGCGATGCCAGTTGCGGCAGCACCTGCTGCGCGAACCGGGCGCAGAACGGGCACTGGTAGTCGGCCCAGTAGGTGAGCTGCACCTGAGCGGTCTTGCTGCCCAGGAGCGGGCCGTCCGACGGCAGACCGGCCAGGGGGTCCGACGCGGCGGGCGACGGCGCCGGGGTGCCCGCCGCGCCGCTCGCGCCCGGGGCTGGCGAGCCCTCCGGGAGGGCGGCCGCAGGCGCGGTCCCGAACGTCGGCGCCGTGACGCGCCCCACGCCGACGCCGGACCCGAAGGCAAGCACCGCGATCAGCGCGACGGTGAGATACAGCGTGACCCGGCCCGGGCCACGGCCGGACAGCGTCCCGGGGCCGTGCGGTGCGCGGGGCGCTAGCGCCTCGTCGTCGAAGTCCCCATCGGGACCGTCACCCTCCTCCGCACCATCGTCGGCGGCGGCGGGTTCGGTGCCCGCCCAGGGATACGTGCCGAGCCCAGCCGGCGGGAGCGCGGGGGCCGCGGCCGGCGGATCCGGGGTGCCGGGGGAGACGGGGGCGGGGGCGGGGGCGGTCGGGTCGAGGCTGCTCACAGCGCCATGGTGCCCGATCCGAGCCCCGGACGGCACTCGCGCGCGCAGGTCCGCGCATACTCGGGGGGTGGACGATGCCCCCTCCTCCCTCCCGGGCGCCGACGGCGCCGGCGATCGCGACGACGTGCAGCGGCGCCAGCTTCGCCGGCTGGCCGACGCCCTCGCCTGGTCGCTGGAGCCGCAGGCGGTGGCGGAACAGCTGGTGAGGGCGGCGTGCTCGACGCTCGGCGCCCCCCAGGGCTGGGTCGCCGTGCGGTCCGAGGACGGGCGCGAGGCGGTGATGCTCGCGTGGGTGGGCTACACCGAGGAGGTCATCTCGCGGTGGCGCAGGGTGCCCATCGAACTCGACGTGCCGATGACGGTGGTCATGCGCACCGGCAGCGGCGTGACGCACGTGTCGTCACGCGAGCGGGTCCGGGCGTTTCCGGCCCTCATGGGCGACGGCCTGCCGGACTACGTGGAGGCCTCGGCCGTGGTGCCGATGGTGTTCGAGGGCGCGACGATCGGCGCGCTCGCGGTCACCTTCGGCGAGGTGCGGCAGATCGACGCCACCGCCCGCTGGTTTCTCGAGGCGCTCGCGGTGCAGGGGGCCGGGGCCCTTGAGCGCGCCCGCCTGTTCGATGCCGTCCGTCGCCGCGACGATCGGCTGACGCTGGCGCTCGAGGCGTCGGGCACGTGGATCTGGGAGTGGGACGTCGCATCGAACCACGTGACGTGGACGCCCGAGCCGCCGGGCTTCGTCGCCGGCGTCGCGGACGGGGCGCCCGCGGGCGACTGGGTGATGACGGTGCTCGAGGAGGACCGGCCACGGGTGCAGGCGGCCCTCGACGCCTGCGTCCGGGACGGCGGCACCCACGAGGTCGAGTTCCGGGTCGGCCGTCCCGGGGAGCCGCCGCGCTGGCTGGTGGGCATCGGCCGCCTGCTCGCCTCGCCGCCGGGCCAGGTCGCGCGGGTGATCGGGACCACGCACGACATCACCGAGCGCAAGGAGGCGGAGCTCGAGCGCAACCGGCGGCTCGATGCCGAGCGGGAGGCCGCCCGCCTGCGCGACGCGTTCATCGGCGTGGTGTCCCACGAGCTGCGGACGCCGATCACGACGATCTTCGGCGGCACCCGGGTGCTGTCGCGGCGCTGGCGGGAGATGGCGCCGGACGCTCGCGACGCGCTGCTGGCAGACGTCTCCGGCGAGGCGGACCGACTGTTCCGCCTGGTCGAGGACCTGCTGGTCCTCACCCGGGTGGAGCGCGGGGTGCTCGACGTTGGCGACGAGCCGGTGGCGCTGCGGCCGCTGGTGGAGCGGGTGGTGGCGTCCGAGCGGGTCCGCTCGCCCGAGGTGGGCTTCGAGGCCCGCATCCCGCCCGACCTGCCGTCGGCGGATGGCGAGGAGACGTACGTGGAGCAGGTGCTCCGGAACCTGCTGGACAACGCCGCCAAGTACGGGGGCGCAGGCTCGCGGGTGGTGGTGGAGGCGGCCGCCGACGGCGAGACGGTGGTCCTGCGCGTGATGGACGAGGGGCCCGGCGTCAGGGCGTCCGAGGAGGATCGCCTGTTCGAGCTGTTCTACCGGTCGCCGTCCACGGCGCCCTCGGTGGCGGGCGCCGGGATCGGCCTGTTCGTGTGCCGCCAGCTCGCCCTGGCGATGGGCGGCTCGATCCGCGCTCGCAACCGACCCGGGGGCGGCGCAAGCTTCGAGCTGGCCCTGCGCCGGGCGGCAGACGACGGAGACGCCTGAGTGCGACGCCTCGGGGTGCGGCCGGGCCTGCCCAAGGGCCAGCCCGAGACGGCGCTGACCGGGCGCTGGCCATCGGGCAGGATGGGCCATTCGGCACAGGTTTTCTATGCCATCCGGTACACTTCGCCCGTCCCTCCCAACCAACGTGCCCAATTTGGACGGTGATGCCCATGAAGGTCGGCGTCGCCAAGGAGACCGCTGCCGGGGAACGGCGCGTCGCCTTGGTGCCCGAGGCGCTCGGCAAGCTGACGGCTGCCGGGCTTGAGGTGCTCGTCGAGGCTGGCGCCGGCGACGGCGCCATGATCCCCGACCAGGCGTTCCGGGATGCCGGCGCGACGGTCGTGGCCACCGACGAGCTCTGTGCCCAGAGCGACGTGATCCTGCGGGTCCAGAAGCCCGCGGGCGCCGAGATCGCCCGGCTGCGGAGCGGGCAGGCCCTCGTGGGGCTGCTGTCGCCGCTGCTCGATCCGGCGCTGATGCAGACGCTCGCCGAGGCCGGCGTCACCGCCATCAGCCTCGACGCGATCCCGCGGACCCTCTCCCGAGCCCAGACGATGGACGCGCTCTCGTCGCAGGCCAACGTCGGCGGGTACAAGGCCGTCCTCGTCGCCGCCAACGCGTACGGGCGCTACTTCCCGCTGCTGACGACCGCCGCCGGCACCGCGAAGCCCGCCAACGTGCTCATCCTCGGCATCGGCGTGGCCGGCCTCCAGGCCATCGGGACCGCCCGCCGCCTCGGCGCGGTGGTGGCGGCGTACGACGTGCGGCCGGAGACGGCCGAGCAGGCGGAAAGCCTGGGCGCCAAGTTCGTCAGGCTCCGGACCGCGATCGATGCCACCGGGTCCGGCGGCTATGCCCGCGCGCTGACGCCCGAGGAGCAGGCGGCCCAGCAGGCGGAGCTCAACGAGGTCATCGGCAACCAGGACGTGGTGATCACCACCGCGCAGGTGCCGGGCCGCAAGCCGCCGGTGCTGGTCACGGCGGCCGCGGTCGCCAACATGCGGCCCGGCTCGGTGATCGTGGACATGGCCGCCAGTGCGCTCGGCGGCAACTGCGAGCTGTCGCGGCCAGGCGAGACGGTGGTCACCGCGAACGGCGTCACCGTCATCTCGCCGGAGAACCTCCCGGCGTCGATGCCCGCCTCGTCGTCGCAGTTCTACGCCCGGAACATCTCCGCGCTGCTGCTCGGAATGGTCAAGGGGGGCGCGCTGGCGCTCGACTTCGACGATGAGGTCACCCGGGCCACCGTGATCACGCACGGCGGCAAGGTCACCTCGGACGCGGTGGCCAAGCTCCTGGCGCCCGCCGGAGGCAACGCATGAACGGCAGCCAGCTGACCATCGACCTCGCGTTCACGATCTTCGTGCTCGCGATCCTGACCGGGTTCGCGGTGATCTCCAAGGTGCCCGCGACGCTGCACACCCCGCTGATGTCGGGCGCCAACTCCATCCACGGCATCGTGCTCGTGGGCGCCATGATCATCGCGGTCAGCGCCAACGACCCGGTCACGTACCTCGTGTCGTTCCTGGCCGTGGCGTTCGCCTCGCTCAACGTGGTGGGTGGCTATGTCGTGACCGACCGGATGCTCCAGATGTTCAGGCGCAAGCCCGCCGCGCCCAAGGCCGCGTCCGCGGAGGGCAGGTCGTGACCGTCAGCGCCACAACCTTCGACCAGATCATCCGGCTCATCTGGCTCGGCGGCGCCACCGCGTTCGTCCTGGGCCTCGTCCAGATGAACTCGCCCGCCACGGCGCGCAACGGCAACCTCCTGTCGGCGGGAGGCATGGCGCTGGCGATCGCCGCCTCCGCCGTGTGGCTGCTGGTGCTCCCGCCGTCGGGATCGTTCAACCCGGTCGGCTGGGTGGTCATCCTGCTCGGCATCGCCGTGGGCGGCGGCTACGGCCTGTACTCCGCGCGGACCGTCAAGATGACCGCGATGCCTCAGTTGGTGTCGCTGTTCAACGCGGTCGGCGGCGGCGCGGCGGCGCTGATCGCCATCAGCGAGTACATGGGCCATGTGAGCGCCGGCGTCGCGCCAGGCCTCCAGGACAACATGGCGACGGTGCTCGACGTGGTCATCGGCTCGGTGACGTTCACCGGCTCGCTGATCGCGTCCGGCAAGCTCATGGGCCTGCGGATCACGCCGTCCAAGCCGGTACGGGTGCCGGGCGGCCAGGCTCTGACCGGCCTGCTCACGGCCGTCGCTGTCGCCGGCGCGCTCTACATCTGGTTCGGCAACGTCAGCCTGCCCGTGCTGGCGGCCGTCCTGGTGGCGGCGCTCCTGTTCGGCGTGACCATGACGCTGCCGATCGGCGGCGCCGACATGCCCGTCGTCATCAGCCTGCTCAACTCGTTCACCGGCACTGCGGTGGCGATGGCGGGTTTCGTGCTCAACAACCCGCTCCTCATCATCGCCGGCGCCCTCGTCGGCGCCTCGGGCGCGATCCTCACCAAGCTGATGGCCGATGCCATGAACCGCTCGGTCCTGAACATCATGGTCGGCGGTTTCGGCGGGGGCGACGGCGCGGTAGCCGCGGTCGGCGGCGCGGGCGGCTCTGTCCGCGAGGTCTCGATGGACGACGCCGCGATCCAGCTCGCCTACGCCTCCGAGGTGATCATCGTCCCCGGCTACGGCCTGGCCGTGGCGCAGGCGCAGCACGCCGTCCGGGAACTGGCCGAGGTTCTGGAGGCCAGGGGCGTGGACGTGAAGTACGCGATCCACCCGGTGGCGGGCCGCATGCCGGGGCACATGAACGTGCTCCTCGCCGAGGCCAACGTCCCGTACACGCAGCTGCGCGAGATGGAGGACGTCAACCCGGAGTTCGATCGCTGCGACGTGGCGCTCGTGGTCGGGGCGAACGACGTCACCAACCCGGCGGCGCGACGGCCCGGCTCGCCGGTCTCGGGCATGCCGATCCTCGACGTGGATCACGCGAAGAACATCATCGTGATGAAGCGCTCGATGGGCCGAGGCTACGCGGGCATCGACAACGAGCTCTACGCGAACCCCAAGACGGGGATGCTGTTCGCAGATGCGAAGGCCGGCCTCGCCGAACTGGTGGCGGCGGTGAAGTCCCTGTAGCGCGACCCTCGCCCGCGCTGGCGGCCCCGTGGGCATCCTGTCCCGGGGCCGTCGCGATTCCAGGCGACCTCGCTCCCGCCTCGCCGGGCGTTGCTCCCGCCTCGCCGGGTGTCGCTCCCGCCTCGCCGGGCCTCGCTCCGCCTCGCCAGGCGTCGCTCCCGCCTCGCCGGGCCTCGCCGCCAGAGCCCACCATCGCGATGGTTCGCATCTCGCGGAACTACCGCGAGACGGGGCCCGTGCCGGGAATCGCCGCGCGTCGCCGCGCGCCGCCGCGGCGGGCCTCGGCGCG
>JAKAMV010000675.1 GCA_021812735.1 Chloroflexota bacterium
GCGCCGAGGCCGAGGACGCCGTGCACGACGCGGCGCTGCGGGCATGGCAGCACATCGGCGAGGTGCGCGACCCCGCCCGCTTCGAGACCTGGTTCACGCGGATCGTCGTGAACAGCTGCCGGGATCGTATCGCCAGCCGTCGGGCCCGCCCGGTCACCCTGGCCGACCCGGATCCCGGCGCGGCGCCCGACCATGCCGACGCCTTCGCCCGCTCCGACGCGCTCGAGCGGGCGATGCGCGCGCTCTCGCCCGACCAGCGGGTCGTGATCGCCCTGCGCTTCGTCGAGGACCGCTCGATCGAAGAGATCGCCGTCCGCACGGGCCTCCGCCCCGGCACCGTCAAGAGCCGGCTCCACTACGCCCTGCGCGCGCTGCGCGCCGCCCTCGAGGCGGATGCCCGGGAGGTCGCCCGATGAACGACGAGCAGTTCGAGCAGCGCGTCCGCGAAACGGCTCGCCGGATCGCCGCCGTCGACCGACCGGCGCCGCCATCGCTCCACGCCCGTGTCGCGACCATCCCGGTGGAGCATCCGCGCCAGGCAACCGGCCCCCGGCCTTGGTTCGAGACCGTGTTCCCCTTCGTCAGCGCGCTGGCGGCTCTTGCCGTGGTGGTGGTCGTCGCGGCCCTGATCGCGACGACCCTGCCCCGCAACAACGCGCTCGTGGCGGGCGCGTCGACGCCACCCACCGTCGCCTCGCCCACTGCAGCCGAGTCGGTGCGCCCCGGCCACGTCGCCCTGCCCGACGGGCTCACCAACCGCGCCTGGGTCGAGATGGGACCGCTTGAGGCCTCACCGCCGTATGCCGCCGGCATGCTCGATGACAGCGCGCACCTCGAGCTGCCGGCCGGTGAGCGTCCGCTCGGCGTCAACGGGAACCTCGTCGTGTCGCTCGTCAACCTCGGATCGCCCGGGAAGGACGAGCTGATCGTCCGCGACGTCGCGTCGGGGTCCGTCGTCTCGCGCGTAGCCGTCCCCGCCAAGGTCCTGCCGACCGCGGTGGCGATGACGCCCGGCACCCTGTACTTCCTCGTGTCGTCGGGTCCCGCCGGGGCCGACGTGACCATCTATCGGCTCGACCTGTCGAGCGGGGTCGCCACGCCGTTCGCCCTGAACATGCTGGCCAGCGTCCTCGCGGCGAGCCCCACCGGGCGCACGCTCGTCGCCTGCGGCGGGCCCGGCCTGGGGGCGAGCGCGGTCACGGTCATCCGTCCGCTCGCCGGCCTCCCGTACGTCCAGTTCTCGGTCCAGGGCACGGCGATCGCCACGAGCGACACGACGCTCGTCACCTACGGCAGCCGCACGCTCTACGGCTACTCCATCGGCACGGAGCAGCTGCTCTGGACGATCCCGAACGTCCTCTTCGACCGCGGCTACGTCACGGGGGACGGAGCGAGCTTCGTCATCCAGACCGGGTTGGACCCGAACTACACGGGCAACCCGGGGGCCGGACTGCCCGCCTCCGCCCTGTCCTCGCGCATCGCGATCGTCAACATCGGAACCGGAGCGCGGCGCGACTTGGTCACCGCGCCAGAAGGCACGCCCGGCTACTTCCTCTGGACGCAGGTCTCGAACGACACGGCGGCCGTCCTCGTTCAGCCGGCGGAGTTCCCCCAGCAAGCCTTCCAGATCGACCACGGCACGCTCTCGCCGGCCGTGCTCGACCTCGCGACGGGGCAGATCACGCCCCACGCGTTCACGGTCACCGAGGCTGGGCCGGCCCCCACGCCCACGCCGTCCCCCTCGCCGTCGCCCTCGTTCCCCCAGACGGGCCGCCTCGTGGGTACGACTCCCGTGCATCCGACTGCGCTCGGCCCGCTGTGGATCACCGTGGCCGACGGTGCCCCCTGGATTGCCCTCGGCGGGGATCCCCAGGGAACGGTCGAGCGGATCGACCCGGCATCCGGCAAGGTCACCGAGACCGTCAAGGTCGGGTTCGCGCCGAGCTACCTCGCGGCCTTCGGGACCTCGCTGTGGGTGACGAACACGACCGGCGCCATGACCCATCCGCCGGGCCCATACGTGAACACCGTCCAGCGCATTGACACCGCGACGGGGCACATCCTCGCGACCGTGCCGCTTGAGCTGCCCGGCCAGCTCGTCGCCGACGCGTCCGGGGCGTGGGTCATCACCGCGCAGCACTCCCTGGTCCATGTTTCGCCGGCCGGACAGGTGCTGGGGAGTGTCGCGCTGGCGTCAGGCTCGCCCTCGCAGGATCTCCCGGTGAGCATGGCGATCGCAGGCGGGCGGGTCTGGGTCGTCCTGGCCCACGGTGGCGCTTCGGGCGTCACCCTCGAGGCGATCGATCCAGCGAACCTCAAGATCGTCCTGACGACCGAGGCGCCTCAGGGCATCGGCTGGCTGATCCCGACCACGAGCGCTCTCTACGGGGCGCAGGTCAGCGGCACGACGACGTTCGCCTGGACGCGCATCGATCTGCAGACCGGCCGCGTGACCGTGCTCGGCGACCTGCCGGTGCACCCCGGGCAGTTCGAGGGGCTCGCGGTCACCGCGGACGGCGCGTGGGTGCTCGACCCCGGCACCCCGCCCGCGCAGGCGCCGCGGGTCATCCCCTTCGATCCGATGACCGGCCACCAGATCGGCGCCGGCGTCCCGGTGTCGCGGGGCTTATTCGGCGACTTCATGGTCGCGATCGGGCACGACGTCTGGACGCTCGGCAGCGAGGTCTCTCACTTCCGCTTCTGATCATCTCTGGCCAGCTTCCCTTCATCCGCCACCCCGAGGGCACGGACAGTCGAGACTGCGCGCCGAGCGGATGGCTCATCCGTCACGGCGAGCCGCCTGCCTTCCCTCGGCGTAGCGCTCGCGCCGACGTGCCCGGAGCGTCTCCTGTCGCTTCCGCTCTGCTGCTTCTCGCGCGCAGACCCGGCAGCCCTGTCCATCGTGCGCGCGGAGCTGGACCGCCATCCGGTACGGGCCGTGCGCCTCGCACCGCCAGGAGACCTCCTCCCGGGAGCCGCTGAGCACCGTGTCAGGCGTGACGCCCGCCGCGTCGTTGGCTGCGTAGTCCCACTCCGCCGGCTCGGCGAGGTGGGGATGCGTGACGCGCAGGCAGGTCGCCGGGCAGGCCTCGCGGCGCATGCAGAAGCGGCAGCCCGGGCTGCGCGAGACGCGCCGCGCGGGCGCCTGCTGCCAGCGGTGGAGGTGCCCGGGCCAGCGTCCCTCGGGATCGCCGGCCTCGTGACCCCGGCAGATCCACCAGTACTCGGTCCGTGAGTGGGCGCGCACGCCGGCGGGATCGACACCGGAGTTGCGCTCGTGGTCCCACAGGGCAAGCATCTCCGGCACGTCGGCCACGCTGTCGCCCCGGCGGGAAACCGTCGCCCGTGGGCTCGAGCGTCGAGCCCGTCCCTGCGGCGACCCGCCGGCCTCGATCGCCCGCGCGATCGCCTCGTCGAACTGCTGCGCCTTGCGCGCGGCAGCGTCGGCCACGATCCCCTCATAGCGGGCGGCCCGGTTGCGGGCGCGTGCCGCGTCGCGGAAGGCGATGAGCGAGCTGCCGAGGGTGAGGTGTCCGTCCTCGTCCGGCACGAGCGGATCCCAGTGCCGGCGCCACTCGATGGCGCCGTCCCGCCGCGCCTCCAGGTGTCGTCGCACGAGCAGGCGGTACTGCTCGGGACGGGCCTGGTGCGTGCGCTCGACCCGGATGAGCTCGAGCACCTTGGCGAGGCGCTCGCGGTTGCGCAGGGAGAACCGGCGGAACTCGAACGTCGAGCGCACGGCGGTGAGGTGGGCTTCGAGGCCGCCCGTCGAGCGGGGCCGGCCGGGATGGCGGGCGCGCAGGGCGCACTGGCCGAGCACGAGGTCACGGCTGCGCGAGATCCAGTCGCGCAGGCGGGTGCGATCGGCCGGCACGCGGGCATCGACGAGCGCCGTGAAGGAGGCCCACGCCTCAGGCGAGCGTTGCGCCGCGTGCAGGGCGACGAGCACGTCGTGGTCCTCGATGCCGTCCGCGGCGGCGAGCTCCTCGGCGTCCTTGCGCAGGTGATCCTCGCAGCGGTAGTGGATCGCCTCCGGGAACGCGTCCGCGATCGCCGCCGCGAGGGCCGGATCGCCGTCGGTCACGATCCAGGACGGCGCACCCTTCTTGGCGGCGAACAGCTCCTTCAGCGACTCCTGGTCCTTCCCGCCGGCGGGATAGAGCGCGATGAGCTCCTTCGTCGTGCCGTCGAGCGCACCGACGATCTCGCACAGGAAGTCGCTCGCCACCCGCGCCCGCTCGTCGCTGGTGACGAGGGTGCGCCGGCGCAGCGGCTGGCTGTCGAGCACCATCACGTCGGGCCAGATGTCGCGCCGGTACGGGGCGGTCACGACCGGCGCGAACACATCGACGTACTCGGCTCCGGTGGCGCCCGAGCGGCTCAAGTAGCGCTCCTGACCGACCATCGCGGCGGGATCGGTCAGCGCCGCGGGCACGACGTGGGTGCGGTGCCGCCGCGCCACGAGCTCCGGCGCCTCCTCGAGAGGCCAGGCCGCCAGCCACTCCGGCTCCTCGACGAGAGGCTCCGCCAGATCGACCGGCCATGCCTCGTCCTCCGACGGCGGGTCGTCGGTGGCTGGCCGGGTGTTGTCGGGCTCCGCGAAGCGGCGATGGGAGCGGGTCGGGGCGCGAAAGCGCAGGGCGTCGCGCCGCGCCTGCGCGATCGCCTCGCGGATCGGGTGGCGCTGGCCGACGCTGACGAGGACGTCCGCGATCTCGGTGGTGGCGAACACGAAGCCGCGTCCCGCACGCGGCCCGTCGTCCGGGGCGTACGTGAGCTCGCAGACCGGGCAGGCGTCGCTCGAGTAGGCATGGGCGTGGGTGGGGTGGCGCCGGGGTAGCGGGTCGTCGGCGGAGCGCTGCGTGAAGCGGTGGCGCCTGATGACCCAGAGCCCACGCTCGGGATCCCAGGCCCGGTACACGCAGCGGTAGCCGACGCGGGTGAAGAAGGGGCTGGACCCTGAGACCCGATCGACGCGGATGCGTCCCAAGTGCCCCGCGGGGCAGACCGTGGGCCGGGATACGTCGGTCCGCCCGCGGGGGCCGGGGCGGGTCGCGCCAAGTGGTGGCGGAGAGGTCGGCGAAGAGAGGGCGAGGGCGGTCACTGGCCGCCAGCGTGACGGCTCCGCGTGCCACCTACTATGGCGCGGAGGTACCTCGTTGCATCCGCAACCATCTCTGCGGCCGACGTTCGGCCGCAGGCGGCGCCGTGTTGATCGTGAGCGATCGACGGACGCGCGTTGTCCCGAGCGCAACCGACGGCTCGTCAATGCCCCTGCCGCCAGCGGCGGCACGATCGGCAGGCGGCGTCGCCGGTCGTTACTCGGAGCGGAGGATCGCTGCCGGTATCGCACGGAGCGCCAGGAGCGCGGGTCCAGCGGCTGCTGAAGCTGCGGAGGCGACGGTCGCGGCGAGAGCGATCGACGCGGCAAGCTCGGCGGCCCCCGAGCTCGCGTGCAACACGCCCGAGAGCAGCATGACCCCGAGTGCGCCCGCGAGCCCACCCAGCACGCCGATCGTGAGCGCCTGGGTGATCAGGAACCGGACCACGAGCGCGGGCGACCAGCCCAGGGCACGCAGGGTCGCGAAGGCGGCTTCCCGGCGCAGGTAGCCGAGGCTGACGATCTCGCCGGCCGCGAGCGCTCCGACC
>JAKAMV010000676.1 GCA_021812735.1 Chloroflexota bacterium
GGATGAAGTTGATCTCCTGGCGACGCGCCTCGGCGTCGGCCGGGTCCTCCTCGTCCAGATCGCGGCGCGCCTCCAGGTCGGGGTGCCGAGGCAGCGCCGAGTCGTCGAGCGTGATCTTCGCGTCGAGGCAGACCAGCCGCTCGCGGCTGCTCCCGTCGGCGCCGATCTCGCGGACGATCGCGAGCGGGTTGACTTCGACCAGGTCGGCGTCGCGCTCCACCATCACCCGCACGAGTCCCTTCGCGATCGCCACGGCGTCGGCGAGGTGCGGACCGGTGAGGCCGAGCGCCAGGGCCACCTGGCGCGCCTGGAAGTCGAAGAGCCCGAGGTGCGGGTGGGCGTGCACGCGGACGATCGCCTCGGGCTTCTCCTGGGCCACCTGCTCGATTTCGACGCCACCTTCGGCGGAACCCATCACGAGGATGCGCTGTGCCGCTCGGTCGAGGACGGCGCCCAGGTAATACTCGTGGCGGATGTCGGACGCGGGCGCCACGAGCACCTTGCGGACCACGATCCCCTTGATCGTCATCCCCAGGATCTGTTCCGCCACCTGGGCGGCTTCCGCGGGGGTGGCGGCGAGCTTCACGCCGCCGGCCTTGCCGCGTCCGCCGACCAGCACCTGCGCCTTGACGACGACGCCGCGCGCGCCCGCCGTGAGGAGCTCCCGCGCCGCGTCGGCGACCTCGCCGGGTGTCGTGGCGACGCGACCCGGCGGGACCGGCAGACCCGCCGCCGCGAGCAACTCGCGCGCGTGGAATTCCTGGAGCTTCACGACCGACCACCGCCTCCATCGTGCATTGGGGCGCCTTGCTGACGGGCGTCAGCATAGCCCGCGGCGACGCCTCGGGTGTGCCGGCGTCACCGCGCGGGGCGCCGGCGACCGCGTCACGAACGGGCCGCACGGAGCGCGACGGACGTCACGAACGGGCCATGCGGCCAGTCGCGCCTCGTTACAATGGGCCGATATGGCAGGTCATGCCCGATCCCTCCCCGGTCGCCGGCCTGCGGACTGTGCCGGGGCCTGGCGGGGTGCGGATCGCCACCCGCGACCCGCGCCCGGACCGGGCGATCATTCTCCCGCCTGACGGCCGGGCGGTCCGCATACCTCGGAGGCGCCATGCTGCTCTTCCGCTACCGGGCACGAGAGGGGATGCTGGCTTGGGCGTTCCACCGCATCAGCGGCGTCGCCATCTGGCTCTTCGTCGTCGTGCACGTGGTCGACATCTACCTCGTGGGCGGTGACCCGAAGGCCTACAACACGATCCTGCAGGTCTACGCCTCTCCGGGCGGGCGGATCGCCGAGGTGCTGCTCGGGGCCGCGCTCCTGTATCACGCCCTCAACGGCCTGCGCATCTTGATCATCGACCTGTGGCCCGCGATGACCGTCTACCACCGCGCGCTCTGGTACGCAAGCTGGGTCATCTTCGTGGCGGTGGGCATCCCAGGCGCGTTCATCATTCTGCGGCCGGTCATCGGGCCGGCCCTCGGCATCGGCGCATAGGAGGGCGGCTCGATGGTGACGATCGACCCCCGTACCGCCGGCAGGGCCCGCCCGCAGGGGAGCGGCTTCGAGCTCTTCGTCTGGTACGTCATGCGCATCACGGGCGTGATGCTGTTCGTGCTCGCGCTGGCCCACTTCAGCATCTTGCACTTCCTCTTCGACCCCTCCCAGGAGAGCGCAACCTGGATCGCCACGCAGCGCTGGAACAGCCTGATCTGGCGAGTCTTCGACTGGACGCTGCTGATGACGGTCCTCTTCCACAGCTTCATGGGCGTGCGGACGGTCGTGATCGACTACGTACACGGCGAGCGCCCACGGCTGCTCCTGATGTCCGCGCTCTACATCGTCGGCCTGGTCCTCTTCGTGGCCGGCACCAGCGTGGTGCTCACGCTGCCGGACAAGGTGCTGTGATGCTCGACAGCGGAGCGGTCATCCACGAGTTCGACGCGGTCATCGTCGGTGCGGGCGGTGCCGGCCTCTACGCCGCGCTGGAATTGGCGCGCGATGGCGTGCCGACGGCCGTCATCTCCAAGCTCTATCCAACCCGCTCCCACACCGGCGCCGCGCAAGGGGGGATCTGCGCGGCCCTGGGCAACCAGGAGGAAGACCACTGGGAGTGGCACATGTTCGACACCGTCAAGGGTGGCGACTACCTCGTGGACCAGGATGCCGCGGAGATCCTGGCCCGCGAGGCGATCGAGACGGTGATCGAGCTCGAACACCTGGGGCTGCCCTTCAACCGCACCCCCGACGGACGGATCGACCAGCGCCGCTTCGGCGGCCACACCCGGAACTTCGGCGAGGCGCCGGTCAGGCGCGCCTGCTACGCGGCCGACCGCACCGGCCACATGATCCTGCAGACGCTCTATCAGCAGTGCATCAAGCACGGCGTCCGCTTCTTCGACGAGTACCACGTGGTGGACTTGCTGGTCGAGGACGGGTTGAGCCGCGGCGTGGTGGCGTATCGGCTGGCCGACGGTGCCCTCCACGTCTTCCGCTCCAAGGCGGTCCTGCTCGCGACCGGCGGCTTCGGGCGCATGTTCCGCATCACGTCGAACGCCCACACCCTGACCGGCGACGGGCTGGCGCTCGCGTACCGGCGCGGGGTGCCTCTCGAAGACATGGAGTTCTACCAGTTTCACCCGACCGGCCTGGCGGGGCTCGGGGTTCTGCTCTCCGAGGCGGCACGCGGCGAGGGCGGGATCCTCCTCAACGGGAAGGGCGAGCGTTTCATGGAGCGCTACGCGCCGACGCTGCTCGACCTGGCGCCCCGCGACGTCGTGAGCCGCGCCATCTATCAGGAGATCCGCGCTGGCCGGGGTGTCGACGGCAAGGACTACGTCTGGCTCGACGTGCATCACCTGGGCCGCGCGGTGATCGACGAGAAGCTGCCTGACATCACGGATTTCGCGCGCATCTACCAGGGCGTGGAGCCCTACACGCAGCCGGTGGGGATCCAGCCCACGGCCCACTACGCGATGGGCGGCGTGCCGACCGACGTGACCGCGCGGGTCGTGATCGACGAACGGAACACCCCCCTGCCCGGACTCTACGCGGCCGGGGAGTGCGCCTGCGTGAGCGTCCACGGCGCCAACCGGCTGGGCACCAACTCTCTACTCGACATCCTGGTCTTCGGACGTCGCGCCGGGCGCGACATGGCTCGCTTCGCCCGTAGTACGGAGCTGCCGGAGCTGCCGGCCGGCGACCCGGCCGAGCGGGTGCGCGGCGAGCTCGACGCGCTTCGCTCGCGGCAGGAGGGCGAGCCACCGGCACGGATCCGCAAGGAACTGGCGGACGTGATGATGGATGACGTCAGCGTCTTCCGGACGGAAGAGACGCTGCGCCGCGCGCAGGGCGTGGTGCGCGAGCTCAAAGAGCGGTATCACCGGGTGCGTGTGCAGGACGGCGGCGTCCGGTTCAACCAGGACCTGCTCGAGGTCCGCGAAGTGGGCTACCTGCTCGACATCGCCGAGGTGACCGTGGCAGCGGCCCTGGCGCGCCAGGAGAGTCGCGGGGCCCACTACCGCGAGGACTACCCCGCGCGCGACGACACGAACTGGCTCAAGCATTCGCTGGCTTCTCGCAGCGACGGGGGACCGTTGCTGCGCTACAAGCCGGTGACCATCACGCGCTTCACGCCGAAGCCGCGCACCTACTAGAGCGGGAGCGCATCGCATGCAGGTCACCCTTCGCATTCAGCGCTTCGACCCGGAACACGACAGCGCGCCGCGCTGGCAGGAGTATCGCGTCGACGCCGACCCCATGGCCCGCGTCCTCGACCTCCTGCACCTGGTGAAGTGGGAGCAGGACGCCTCGCTGACCTTCCGCCGCTCGTGCGGCCACGGCATCTGCGGCTCGGACGCCATGCTGATCAACGGCCGCAATCGCCTCGCCTGCAAGATCCGCGTCGATCAGCTGGGACGGCGCATCTCGGTGGCGCCGCTGCCTGGCTTGCCGGTCGTCAAGGACCTCGTGGTCGATATGGACGGCTTCTTCGCCAAGTACCGCTCGGTGCGTCCGTATCTCATCAACGACCAGCCGCCGCCCGTCCGGGAGCGCCGTCAGTTGCCGCAGGAGCGCGCGGTCTTCGACGACACCACGAAGTGCATCCTGTGCGGCGCCTGCACGTCGTCCTGCCCGTCGTTCTGGGCGCGCTCCGAGTACGTCGGTCCGGCTGCTATCGTGAACGCGCATCGCTTCATCTTCGACTCGCGCGACGAAGGCGCCGCCGAACGGCTCGCGATCCTCTCCGATCGGGACGGTGTCTGGCGCTGCCGCACGATCTTCAACTGCGTGGACGCCTGTCCGCGCGGCATCAACATCACGCGGGCGATCCTCGAGGTTTCCGCGGCGATCGTGGAGCGCACGACCTGAGCGCGCGGCGCGACCTGTTCGGTGGGGCGGCGGAGGTCGCGACCGGCGACGTGGGACGATCGGCCCCCGATCGACCGCGACCGCCCCTGCGCTTGCTGATCCGGTCCGACGGGGCTGCCCGGGGCAACCCGGGGCCGGCATCCTGCGGCGCCGTCCTGATCGACGCCTCGCGACCGGACGCGCGCGATCCGGACGCCGCGCCGCTGGCGGTGATCGCCCGGCCGCTCGGAGTCCGCACCAACAACGTCGCCGAGTACGCGGGGGTCGTGCTGGCGCTGCGGCTCGCCCGCCGCCTCGGGGCGGCGGAGGTCGACCTCGTGCTGGACTCGAACCTGATCGTGGAGCAGCTCAACGGCCGGTGGCGCGTCCGCGACGCCAAGCTCAAGGGGCTCTACGAGGAGGCGCGCCGCCTGTTGGGGGCCTTCGCGCGCTGGAGCGCCACGCACGAGCCGCGCTCGCAGAACCGTGCCGCGGACGCGCTCGCGAACCTCGCACTCGACGATCCGCCGGCCGCCGCGGCCGCGGAGGCGCGGTACCGGGTGGCGCTGGGCATCGAATCGGCGCTCGCGGAGGGCCCGGGCTGAGACTGCGGCGCGACGCTGCGGCGCGACACGGGATGCGCGGCGCGGTGCGCAGGTCGCGAAGGGACGTCGACGAGCCGGCCTGTAAGCCGAGTTCTGTGCCGCAGCCGAAGCTGCGGCGACGGTCATCCATCTGGGCACGACGGTTGCCCGCCGGCTCTGAGCGGCCTACCCGAGGACTCGGTGACGCACCTGCGCCGGGACGGATCCCGGCATCGCCCTCCTATTCGGCCTTGCTCCGGGTAGAGCTTGCCCCGTTTCACCCCGGCCCCGGAGGGCCGGACTCGTCTCTGTGGCGCTGGTCCTCGCCTCGCGGCGGACGGGCGTTACCCGCTACCCTGCGTCAGGGAGCTCGGACTTTCCTCGGAACCGACCGGTGCGCCCGGCCGACCCGCGACCGTCCGGCCGACTCGTCGACTGCCCGATTCTATTCCTCGTCGGGGCGGAAGACGTGCGCCGCGACGCACGCGTCGCAGATCGCCTGCGCGGCCTGCAGGTCGCCGAGCGGGACGGGGACGGACCGGTTGGGGTAGAGGCAGTCAACCGCGTAGAGGCGCCACACCCCGCGCCGGATGGCCGAGAGGCGCCGGAACGTGCAGCGGCGCAGGTGGTCGCGCTGGGCCAGCGCGCCCACCGGTTCGATCATGCGCTGCTCGAGGACCACGTTCGTCTCCGCACTGCCGTTGGCG
>JAKAMV010000677.1 GCA_021812735.1 Chloroflexota bacterium
TCCGCGAATCGCCCTTCAAGCAGGCCGAGGACAATCGGCACGAACTCGTCCGCGCACTGGCGGCGCTGCCCGACTGGACCCCGGGCTCCAGGCCGCGAGCGGGCCATGCCGTCGCCCTCCCCGACGTGGACCTCGCCAGCCTCCCGCCCGGCCACGTGCTGCTCGGCCCGGACGCCGACCGCCGGATCGTCCTCGACGCCCAGGCGCTCGAGACCGCGGCATCGACGCGAGCCTGGGTCGATGCGGCCTTCGACTTCTACCTCGGCGACGGCTCGCACGGTGACGTGCTGGGCGAGGCCGGGATGCGGCGGGTCGCCGACTACCTCGCGCCGGTGGTCGAGCTCCATCGCCTGGTGCGCGGCCGGATCATGGACGACGCGCCGACCCTCGTCGCCGCCACGCGCCAGCAGCTGTTCGTCCTCGGCCAGACGAAGTCGGCCCGACGCGTGGAGATCGTCGGGCCCGCAGGTTCGGGCAAGTCGATGCTGGCCGCCGAGAAGGCGCGCCGGCTCGCGGCCGAGGGCTACCGAACACTGCTCGCCTGCTTCAACCAGCCGCTCGCCACCGCGCTGAGCCGCGAGCTGGCCGAACCGGCGGCGGCCGCGGAGCAAGCGGGCGGCGGACTCGTCGTCGCCACATTCCATCGGCTCGCTGAGGTGCTCGCCGTGCGGGCCGGCATCATTGGCCCCCACGGCCCGCGCGTCCCCGACGGCTGGTTCGCGGCGCTGCCGGGCGCCCTCGGCCAGGCCATCGAGCGGCTGCCGGGCGAGCGCTTCCACGCGATCGTGATCGACGAGGGCCAGGACTTCGACGCCGAGTGGCTGCTGCTGCTCGAGCAGCTGCTCCACGATCCCGACCAGGGGGTGCTGTGGGTCTTCCACGACCCCGGGCAGGCCGTCCGCGGGCCCGACGTCGTCGGCCAGCTGGGCCTGCCGCTCCGCCTCACGCTCTACGAGAACCTCCGCAACCCCGGCTCGGTCGCCGCGCTCGCGAGCCGGTTCTATCGCGGCGACGAGATGGTGGTGGCCTACCGCGATGGCGAGGCCGACGATCGCGAGGCCGCCGGGTCAAACCGATGCAGGGTGGTCGTCGCCGGGCCTGGTCGCGAGACGGTCGAGGCCGTGCGCCGGGAGCTCCACCGGCTGCTGCACGTTGAACACGTCCGATCCTGGGACGTGGCGGTGCTGTCGGGCGGGAGCGCGGCGCGCAGCGAGGTCTGGGCCCGCCGCCGCTTCGGCAACGCGGTGCTCTGGAACGGGTCGATCCGCGATGACGGCAGCTCGCGCGGCCTCGCGCCGGAGGACGTGCCCGACGAGCCGCCGGACGACGGCGTCGTGCGGTTCGAGACGGTACGGCGGTTCAAGGGCCTCGAGCGTCCGGTCATCATCCTGTGCGAGCTGCCCACGGAGGGCGACCGCCTCGACGAGCTGCTCTACAGCGCCCTGACACGGCCCACAACCGAGCTCGTGGTGGTCGCGCCGCCGGCGCTCGCAGCGCGACTCTCGCGCCCGTGACACCCAACCTGTCACCCGATCGCGGACGATAGACGCGCATGCAGCTTGTCGACGGCAGCCACGTCTTCGCGGCCACGGATCTTGTGGGGTACCTCGCCTGCGAGCACCTGACCGGGCTGGAGCTCGCGCGACTCGCGGGCCTGGTGGAGCGCCCGTTCCGCGACGACCCCGAGCTCAAGGTGATCCAGCAGCGCGGGCTCGAGCACGAGGCGCGCTATCTGACGGACCTGGTGGCCGCGGGCCGGACGGTGACGGAGATCGCGCTCGACGGGTCGATCGCGGACCGGGCCGAGCAGCTGTGGGCCGCGGCACGCGAGACGGAGGCCGCACTCCGCCGTGGGGACGACGTCGTCTACCAGGCCACGTTCTTCGACGGCCGTTGGCGCGGCCACGCGGACTTCCTCCTCCGGGTTGATCGCCCAAGCGCGCTCGGCCCGTGGAGCTACGAGGTGGCGGACACCAAGCTCGCCCGCCACGTGAAGGGCAGCGCCATCCTCCAGATCTGCTCCTACGTGGAGGGCCTCCAGCGGGTCCAGAGAACCGAGCCCGAGCACCTGCATGTGGTCCTCGGGGGCAAGGCCCGCGAGACGGCCACGTTCCGGGTGGCGGACTTCATGGCGTACTACCGGATGGCGAAGCGGCTGTTCGAGGCGCACGTGGCCGAGACGCCGCCCGCGAACCCGCCGACGGGCACCTATCCGGAGCCAACGGAGCACTGTGAAGTGTGCCCCTGGGACGGGGTCTGCTCCAGGCAGCGCCGGGCGGACGACCACCTCTCGCTCGTGGCCGGCATCACGTCGCGCCAGCGGCGGGCGCTCGTGGAGCGGGGCGTCGGCACGCGCACGGGCCTTGCCCATGCCACGCTGCCCATGACGCCCAAGCTCGAGGGCTCGAGCGCCACGGGCATGGAGCGGGTGCAGAAACAGGCCGCGATCCAGGTCCGCGACGCCACGCCCGGCGGCGGGCGCCTGTGGGAGCTCGTCGAGCCGTCACGCCTCCGCGACGGGACGCTCGAGCCGGATCGAGGCCTGCTCGCGCTGCCGGAGCCGCGGCCGGGCGACCTGTTCTTCGACATCGAGGGCGACCCGTATGCCGCCGACGACGGCATCGACTACCTGTTCGGCGTGCTCGAGCCGGGCGTGGTCGAGATCGGGCCGGATGGCGAGTACACCCCCAAGTTCCACGCCATCTGGTCGCGGGACGCCGAGGGGGCGGTGACCGAGGCGGCAGAGAGGGCGGCCTTCGAGCGGCTGATGAACCTGTTCGCGGACCGGCTGGCGAAGGACCCCCAGATCCACATCTACCACTACGCGCCCTACGAGCCAACGGCGCTCCGGCGCCTGATGGGCCGCTACGGCACCCGCGAGGACGAGGTGGACGGCCTGCTCCGGGGGGGCACGCTCGTGGACCTGTACCACGTGGTCCGCCAGGGGATCCGCGCCTCGGTCGAGAGCTACTCGATCAAACGCCTCGAGCGGCTGTACGGCTTCGGGCGCGAGATCGACCTGCGCGACGCGGGCTCGTCGATCGCGGCGTTCGAGGCGTGGCTCCAGGGCGTGGACGCGGAGCACGGCGAGGAGACGCTGGCGCGGATCGAGGCCTACAACCGCGACGACGTCATCTCCACGCTCCTGCTCCGGGACTGGCTCGAGGCGACGGTCCGGCCGAGGCTGGCCGAGGAGCTCGGGGTCGATCCGCCGCGGAAGACGCCGCGGGAACCCGAGCCGCAGGAGGCCCTCTCCGCTGAGCTCGCCGGGGTAGAGGCGCTCGCCGAGCAGCTTGCGCCCGGCGGCCTCGACGACGGCACCCCCGACGGCCATGCACGCTGGCTGCTCGCCCAGCTGCTGTGGTGGCACCGTCGCGAGGACAAGTCGTTCTGGCGCCGCTGGTACGAGCTCAAGGACGAGCTGACCGATGAGGAGCGGATCGACGCGCCCGAGCCCATTGGCGGGCTCGAGTTCGTGGACGAGATCGGGCCGGACAAGCGCTCGGTGGTCTACCGCTACCGCTTCCCGGAGCAGGAGCACCAGGTCAAGGTGGGCGGCACGGTCAGGGCGCAGGACGGGAGCTACCCCGGCACGGTGGTCGCACTCGACGAGGCTGCTCGCACGGTGGACCTCAAGCGCCGGGCGACGGACGCGCCCGACGCGGTCCGCTCCCTGATCCCGTTCGACTTCGTGGACCCCCGCGACCTCCACGAGAGCCTCGTCCGCCTCGGCGCGTGGGTCGCCGACCATGGCATCACCGGCGAAGGACCGTACCGCGCGGCCCGCGACCTGCTCCTCGCAGAACCGCCGCGCGCGGGCCAGCCGCACGGTGGGGCCGTCCGCGACGAGGCGACCGACGCCGTCGATGCCGCCGTGACGGCCGCCCTCGCCCTCGACGAGAGCCATCTCGCCATCCAGGGGCCGCCCGGCTCGGGCAAGACGTACATCGGCGCCCGGATCGCGATCGCGCTCGCGGAGCGGGGGCTGCGCGTCGGCGTCACGGCGAACAGCCACAAGGTCATCGGGCACCTGCTCGGCGAGATCGCGGACGTCGCGGCGCGCGAGGCTCGGCCGATGCCGCGGATCGGCCAGCGGACCGACGCCGAGAAGCGGGTCTCCTACCCGGGTGCACGGCCGCTTGAAGACAGATCGGCAGCGGAGCAAGCGCTCCGCGAGGGCGAGCTCGACGTGGTCGGCGCCACGGCCTGGACCTGGTCGCGTCCGGAGTTCGCGGGCCTGCTCGACGTCCTGATCATCGACGAGGCAGGGCAGATGTCGCTCGCCAACGCGCTCGCGGTGTCGCAGGCGGCCAGGTCCGTCGTCCTGCTGGGCGACCCGCAGCAGCTCGACCAGCCACTCAAGGGCTCGCACCCTCCGGGCGCTGAGCGCTCCGCGCTCGCGCACCTGCTCGGGGGCGCGGCCACGATGCCCGCCGAGCGCGGAATCTTCCTCGAGCGCACCCGCCGCCTCCACCCCGCGATCTGCGCATTCACCTCCGCTGCGTTCTACGAGGGGCGTCTGGAGCCGATCGAGGGGCTGGAGCGGCAGGCACTGCTGGCCGCCGAGGATGGGGACGGTGGCACCACCCGGCAATCGGGCGTGCGCCTCCTCGAGGTCCCGCACGCCGGCAACTCCAACGAGTCGGCTGAGGAGGTCGGGGCGGTCGCGGCGCTGGTCGGGGCGCTCGCGGGCGGCGCGCTGCGCTGGGCGGACGCGCAGGGTCGGCGACGCCCGGTCACCCTCGATGGCGTCCTGGTCGTCACCCCCTACAACGCCCACGTCGGCGCCCTCAAGGCCGCGCTGCCGGAGGGAGCGCGGGTCGGGACCGTGGACAAGTTCCAGGGACAGGAGGCGCCGGTGTCGATCTACTCGATGGCCACGTCCTCCCAGGACGAGGCCCCGCGCGGCATGGAGTTCCTCTACTCGCTCAACCGCCTCAACGTCGCCACGTCGCGCGCCCGCTGCGTCGCCTACGTCGTGGCGAGCCCGGGCCTGCTGCGCGTCCGCGCCAAGACGCCACGCCAGATGCAGCTCGCCAACGCCCTCGCCCGCTTCGCGGAGCACGCGCAGAACGGAGCGAGCACGCTGCCGTCGCGCCACGCCACCGTCCGGCAGCCCACCTGACAGCTCGGAACACCGCACCGCCACTCGCCTCGCGGACCTGGAGCCTCCGCAGGCCCTCGTCACGCCCCCGCAACGTCGCTCCTCCGCCGCGCAGGAGGCCCCACTTGCGGACGGTGGTAGCCTCTGCTCCCGGCTCGGCGCGTCCCAGGAACCTGCCGCCGCCGGAGCATCGAGGAATAGGGCACCGTGGCGCGTTCCATGTGGAAAGGGGCCATCTCGTTTGGCCTCATCACCATCCCGGTCAAGCTCTACACCGCGACCGACGCCGAGGCGGCCGTGCGGTTTCACATGCTGCACGCGACCGACCTGTCGCGGATCCAGATGAAGACCTGGTGCCCGGTCGAGGACATGGCGATCGCGCGTTCGGACACCGTCAAGGGGTACGAGTACGCCTCGGGCAAGTACGTGGTGATCACCGACGAGGACCTCGAGAAGCTCCCCCTCAAGACGATGCACACGATCGAGATCGAGCAGTTCACGCCGCGCGAGGCGGG
>JAKAMV010000678.1 GCA_021812735.1 Chloroflexota bacterium
GTCCACGAGGTAGACCTCGGTCGTGTGGCTCATCGGGTAGTTGCCCAGGGAATCGACAGGGCCCGGCTGGTACCCGACGCCCCACGCCGCCGCGGCGGTCGCGATCTGCTGGGCCGTCCCCGTCAGCCCGATGAACCCCGCGCTGTACGCGTCCAGGTACTGCTTCATCTTCGCGGGCGTGTCGCGCGCCGGGTCGATCGTGACGAACACCACCTTCGCGGGCAGGTTGGCGGCCTGGATGCCGTCGCGGAGGTCGGCGAGCGTCGTCGGGCAGATGTCGGGGCAGTGCGTGTAGCCGAAGTAGACGAACACGGGCGTGCCCCGCAGCGACGCGAGGTCGAAGGGCTGGCCGTTCTGGTCCGTCAGCTGGAGCGCGGGGGCGGGGCGGGGCGGGTTGTACAGCGTGTCGCGGACGCCCAGCCCGGCCTGCGTGCCGTTAGGCGAGAGGATCACGATCGAGGGCGAGGGCGCCGCGGCTGCGCACCCTGCGAGTGAGATGAAGACCAGCAGGAGCGCGAGGCTGGAGACCAGTCGGCGTGGGGCGGGTGAGTTCACGACATGGAGCGTAGCGCGATGTCGCGGCGGTCGCCGACGGCGGGCCAGAGGCCGGCGCAGCAGCCGCGCGTCAGTCCCAGCGGAACTTCCGGGCCGCCAGCCCGGCCAGCACCACGGCCCAGAACGCCAGGACGATGACCGACTCGGTCGCGTCGCCGGTCGACCCGCCCAGGCCGATCGCCAGCACGTGCGTGAGCGCCGCGGGCGGCAGCACCGACGAGGCGTCGGCTACCGTGGCAGGCAGTCGCTCGAGCGGCAGCACGATGCCGCCCAGCACCAGCGCGAGGAGGAACAGCAGGTTCGCCAGCGCGAGCGTGGCCTCGGCACGCAGGGTGCCCGCCATCAGCAGGCCGAAGCCGGCGAACGCCACCGTCCCGAGGATCAGCCCCGCGGCCACGAGCGGCAGCGACGCGCCGGGGCCCGCCACCCAGCCGAGCGCCGTGGCGATCAGCACGAGCAGCACCATCTGGACGGCCTCGACGACGATCACCGCCGCCGTCTTCGAGGCCACCAGCACCGACGTGCCCGCGGGCGACCCGCCGAGCCGCTTGATCACGCCGTACGAGCGCTCGAAGCCAGTCGCGATCGCCAGCGACACCATCGCGGCGGCGATCACCGCGAGCGACATCGATCCCGGCAGCATCCGCTCCACGGGCTTGCCGACGGCCGTCCCGCCGCTCACGTCGAACCCGGAGAACACCAGCAGCACCCCGGCCGGGATGACAAACGTGACCAGCAGGCTCTCGCCGCGGCGCATCGCGAGGCGAAGCTCGTTGAGGGTCAGCGCGAGGGCCTTGGCGACCCACGGCGCGGGCCGGGCGGGCGCTCCCGTGCCCAGGGGGCGGGAATGGTGCGCGGTGCTCATGCGCCCTCCGCCTCGGCGGCCGCGTCGGCGCCCACCAGCTCCAGATACCGCTCCTCGAGGCTCGCCGAGCCGAGCCGCAGCTCCGTGATGAGGAGCCCTCGCTCGGCGCACCACGCCGCGAGACGGGCGACCAACGCCGGGTCCGGCGCGGCCTCGAGCCCCTCGAGCTCGTACTGGTGGCCCGCTCCGGCTGGAGTCACCCGCGCCTTCGGGCCCTGCCCGCCCGTCGCGGCCTCGGCGAGAGCCGGCGTGTCCACTTCCGCCAGTGCGGCCGAGAGCCGGAATCGGACCCGCGGCGCGCCGGCCCCCGTGAGCTCGGCCGGCGTACCGTACGCGACGATCCGCCCCCGGTCGAGGACGGCCACGTGGTCCGCCAGCCGCTCCACGTCGCCCAGCTCGTGGGTCGTGAGCATGATGGTCGTGCCCGCGGCGCGCAGGCTCGCGATCCGCTCCCGCGTCGCCTGCTTGGCGGCAGGGTCCATGCCGGCAGTGGGCTCATCGAGGACCAGCAGCTCCGGGCGGCCGAGCAGCGCGACCGCCAGCGACAGCCGCTGCCGCTCTCCACCGGACAGCCGCCGGTAGCGCGTGGTGGCGGCCCGGCCGAGGTCCACCGCCTCGAGCAGCGCGTCGGGGTCCTCGGGGTCCCGGTAGAACTTCGCGTACAGCCGCAGGACCTCGCGCGGCGTGGAGCGGTTGTCGATGCCGCCCTCCTGGAGCATCAGCCCGATCCGGTGGCGCAGGGCGCCGCCGTCCTTCGCCGGGTCCAGCCCGAGCACGCTGACCGACCCGCCGTCGGCCCTGCGGTAGCCCTCGAGGATCTCGACCGTCGTGGTCTTGCCCGCGCCGTTCGGCCCCAGCAGCGCCAGCAGCTCCCCGCGCAGCACGTCGAATGAGACGCCGGTCAGGATGGCGCGGGCGCCGTAGGACTTGCGGACGTCCCGAGCGCGCACGGCAACGCCGTCGGCGGCGGTGGGCGCGTGGCCGGCGGCGCTCACGGTCTGATCTTGGCGTACTGCGTCTCGAAGACGTCCGCGCTCATCTGGCCGATCTGGACCGCGCGGATGACGCCGCTCTTGTCGATGAAGAACGTCTGCGGTGGGGCCGCGATCCGGTAGCTGTCCGCGATCGTGCCGTTGGGGTCGGTCACGGTTGGCCACGTCGCGCCGAAGTCCGTGGTGAACGACTTGGCGAGGTCCGCCTGGTCCTTGTAGAGGACCCCCAGGACCACGAGTCCGTCTGAGGCGTGGGCGGCGAGCTTGTCCTTGAGCACCGGGAACTCGTCACGGCACGGCGTGCACCACGACGCCCAGAAGTTGACCACCACGGGGTGGCCCTGGAATGCCGCGAGGCTCACGGACGAGCCGTCGAGGGTGGTGCCCGAGAAGGCGGGGGCAGCGTTGCCCACGGCGGGAGCTGTGGACGAGCCGCCGCAGGCGGCGGCGAGCAGGGCGACGGTCAGGATTGCGGCGGGGAGCGAGCGGAGTCGGCGGATGGCTGGGTACCTACTTGACGGTCAGGGTGCCGGTCATCGCCGGGTGGACCGTGCAGATGAACTGGTACGCGCCGGCAGGGAGCGTCGGGACGTCGTACATCCTGACCGTCGGGCCGGTCACGAGGTCCCCCCGGAAGACCGTGGCGCCGCTGGCGTCGCGGATCTCGAGATTGTGCGGAACGCTGTCGCGGTTGTCGAACGCCACGGTGAAGGGGCGATCGGCCGGCGCCGACAGTGACGACTCTAGGTACACGACGCCGCGGGCAGTGAGGGCCGTGTCGGCGCTGGGCAGGACGCTCGGTGCCGCGGCCGTCGCGCTCCCCGGCATGCTGGGCAGCGGGGCGGCGCCACTGGGCGCGGCTCCGGGGACCTCGGGCGCCACCCGGGTCGTGGCCAAGAGCACGAGGGCGGTGGCCGCCACGCCCGCGATCACAACCAGCCGCGCCGTCAGCCGCGCCCGCGGGACCTGCGGCAGCCTCCGCCTGGGCGAGTCCCATGCCTCGGCGGCCCAGCCCACGAGGGCGACGACCACCGTGATCGCGCCTGCCACCAGCCACCCGGTGCCCGCGAGCAGCCCGAACGTGACCATGAACACGCCCGACGCCAGCACGAGCGGCCCCACGGCAGGGCTCCGCAGCTCGCGCCCGTCGGCCGTCAACGGGAGGCGACCGCGCGAGATGCCGACGCGCGGGGGCCCGACCGCCGTCCATTTCGCCCCTGTGATCACGAGGAACGCCGCCACGACGAGCAGCAGGACCAGCGGGATCCGAGCGATGAGGGCGCCCCAGTCGGGCGTGACGAGGCTGGTGGACCAGACGAGGACCTGGGTCCAGAGGTCGTTGAGCATCGGTTGGCGCGCCTCGCTGGGGGCTTCACCCGCGCGCGCCGTCGGGCGCTACGTCAGGTACAGGATCGAGAATAGAACGACCCACACGACATCGACGAAATGCCAGTACAGCGACACCGCCTCGACCATGTCGTGGTGTCGGGCGCTGAACTGGCGCGACCGGCCGCGGTAGAGGACGATCCCCAGCATCAGCGCCCCGGCTAGGACGTGGGCGCCGTGGAAGCCGGTGAGCGTGAAGTACGTGGTACCGAAGGTGCTGCCGCCGACGCTCAGGCCCTCGCGCGCAAGGACCGTGTAGTCGTAGGCCTGGAGGGCCAGGAACACCGCGCCCAGCGCGAGCGTGACCGTGATCGCGCGGACGAACCGGCGCTGGTCGCCCCGTGCGATGGCGCGCACGCCGACCTGGCACGTGAACGACGACAGGATCAGCAGCAGGGTCGCCGGGACGATGACGTTGGGCGCGCCGCTCTCGGTGGTGAGGCGCCAGGGGTCGAGCAGGCCCGCGAACTTCGTCGGGGGCCAGACGTGCGTGGCCACGCCGTTGACCAGCTCGGTGTGGGCGAACCGGATGGTGAAGTAGGCCCCGAACAGCCCGGCGAAGAACATCACTTCGGAGGTGATGAACAGCAGCATCCCGAGGACGGGTGTCCGCATCCCGGGCCGAGTCTCGCGGGACACCGCGGTCCCCGGGCTCGACAGGACGGCCTGGGAGTTCATCGGCATCTCTCCGTGCAGGTGCGGTTCGATCAGGCTCGGAAACCCCATCATAGGCAGTCGGCCAGGATGCGTCCGCCTACGGGCCGCGCTGTACGTGACATCACGCATGCAGCCGCGGTCTTGCCTGCGGCCGAGATCCGATGCCTGGGCCACAATAGCCGCCGTGCGCCGATCCGCCCTCGTTCGCGCCGCGACTCGCGTCGCCTCCTCGCCCTCCGCCGCCAGATTCGGGCGCCCCTGGAGTTCCGTGGGCGTGGCAGGGGCCGTGGCCCTTGCCGTCCTCGGGCTCGGCCTCTCCTCGCCGTCGATCGTGCTGGCGCACGGCGATGAGCAGCTGCCGCCGCCGACCCTCGCCTCGTTGGCCCTCGGCTGGCAGTTCGACATCACCGTCTGGCTGCCCGCGGTCGGCGCCGTGGTGCTGTGGTGGCTGCTTGTCCGCCGTGTCCGGTCGCGTGGCGGGCGCGTCGCTGCTGTCCGAACGGCCGCCTGGGTCGCCGGGGTCGCGATCATCGTGACCGCACTCGACTCCGGCATCGGCCTCTACGACACCACGCTGTTCAGCGTCCACATGGTCCAGCACCTGTTGCTGACCATGGCCGCCCCGCCGCTCCTGCTGTTCGCGGGCCCGATCACGCTCCTGCTGCAGGCCGCCACGCCCGCGGTTCGCCGACGCCGGATCCTGCCCGTGCTGCACTCCCGGGTGCTGGGCATCGTCGCCAACCCGGTCGTGGCGGGCGTGCTGTTCGCCCTGGTCATGTGGGGGACGCACATCTCGCCGGTGTTCGAGGCGTCCCTCGAGAACGTCACGATCCACGAGGCCGAGCATGCAGCGTACCTCGCGTCCGCGCTCCTGCTGTGGTGGCCCGTCATCGGCCGCGACCCGTCGCCCCGGCGGCTGGGCCGCCCCGCCGGCGCGATCTACCTCGGGCTGCAGATGCCGCAGATGGCGTTCCTCTCGGTGGCCATGCTGATGGCACCGGCACCGCTGTATGCCGCGTACGCCAACACGACCCGCACCTGGGGCCCGACGCCCCTGGCCGACCAGCAGCTGGCGGCAGGGATCATGTGGGTCGGGGGGAGCCTGGTGTTCATCGGCGCGGTCATCGTGCTGATCGCGCTTTGGATGCGCGATGAGGACC